>JBBITY010000514.1:0-2336 GCA_037440565.1 Desulfurellales bacterium | reverse complement strand
ATCTGGATCATCTTTCCGCCGCCGGTGACGGTGGTCGTGCCGCTCTGGTAGTCGGGGCGCGCCGTGCCCTTCATCACGATGCGGAAGTTGCCGAGGTTCGGATCAGCGTTGCTGCACGTCAGCGCGATTTCGTACTGATCGCCTTTCAGGCTGTCTTTCTCGGTCTTGCATCCCAGTTGCGCGACCGCCTTGCGCGTCTCTTCAAGCCCGCCGATCTTGGTGGTGTCCGTGACGCAGAAATGCATCGGCTTGCCCTTCAGGCCGGGCGGCTTGATCTCCCACAGGCCGTTCTTCTGCATCTTCATCACGTCTTCGATCGCGCCTGCCGATGCCGCGCCCGCAAAGCCGAGCGGCAGGAGCGCTCCGACCAGCATCAAGATGACATTGCGGTTCATCTGTTCTTTCCTTCCTCTCGTGCGTGTCTGCGCACGGGCTGCCAACCTACGCGTTGGCCTCTTACCGATGACTTGCCGGCGGTGAAGACTCGCCGCGTCCACCCTGCTGACCAGGCGCGCCGGCATCAGCAGCGCACCCGCAGGCGGACGCTGTGTTGGACGCGCCGCCGCCCGGACTGGTCGGAGAAGTACAGCTACAGCACGAGGTCGTACACGAGGTCGTAGTCGTCCGCGTGAGGGACCTCCTTGATGCAGATGCACCCGGGCAACGGAAGAGCGGGGCAATGGCCGCTGCCGCGCGCCTCAGCGTGTCGAACCGAGACGACAGGAAGTACAGGGCCGTCTCGTGGTTAGGGTTGCTGCCTTCGCGGTACGATCCTGCCTCTGCTCGGATCCGGCTGTTCGACCGTTTGCGCCCGCCGCCACGGGGCAGCCGCCCAGCGCCCGTCGGGCGACACCGCTGGACCGCGGGGCGGGTCAGCGCTGGCGGCGGCGCAACAGCGCACCCGAGATGGCCACGCCCAGCAGCGCCAGCGTCGACGGCTCCGACACCTGCGACACCTGCAGGTCGAACGCGATGCCGCGGATGTCGTAGCCGCCCCCCGAGTTGAACCCGGTGAAGCCGACGCCAAGCCCCCCACCCGGGGCCTCGCCGTCCCACGGGTTCGGCGTGCCGACGAGCGACGTGAAGTCGAACAAAAGCGTCTGGCCTCCCAGCGTGGTCATGATCAAAACGGCCTTGTCCATCTTGACGGGCGCCAGCAGGTCGACCTTGTCAACCGGCCGACGTTCGAAAACAGGGTGTCGCCGATGGCGAGGTCGGCGTCGGCGGTCAAGGACAGGAGGATGCGGTGCACCCCGCCGCCGAGGTCCTGCTGGCTCTCGCTCACCCGCACCTGCACCGGGGACGTGCCGACCGTGACGGTGAAGCTCTCGTCGGTCCCGTCGAACGTGATGGGCGACACGCTGACGGATCCCGGATACTGGTCGCCGACGAATCGCAGGTCGTACGTGCTGCCCACGGCGACGATCGGGGCGGCGGAGGCCAGGGCCGGGGCCAGGACGACCAAGGCTGCGGCGAGGCCGAGCCGGTGGCGGAGGGGGAGGAACCCGGGAACCTGGTAGCGCATGGCGATCTCCTCGAACGGGCACGGCCATCGATGCGGCCGCTGTCTACTGGACGAAACGCAGCACGGGAAGAAATCCGGACATGCCTCCGGACTACGTCACGTATTCCGGTTGCCGGGCCAGGCGACCTCACGAGCCAGGGCCCAGGAGCACGCCGGAGCTCCTCAACACGTGGCCCGCCACGGCGCGCGTGCTGGTGGACTGGTCACCAAGCGGCCGGAGGATTTCTGACACCCGCCGCGCGCCGGCCTCGAGTACCCCGCGAGGCATCCGGCCACAGGCATCGATGACGGCATCATCAGCCGATGTGGCATGCACCAAGGCGGCAGCATCCGCCGCCGGAGGGGACGTCGTGGCTGCCATCGCGGGCGCGACCGCCGCGGCATCCGGCTGGGCCGTGGCCGACGGTCAGGTGAATGGTGCCGACGATGCCGATACGGGACGCTCGGCCGGTTTCAGGATGGCCCGCGGCAAACGCACTCGTCTCCGTCTGGCCGGAGCGGTCAAGGCTGGCGGGCCCGGTGAGCGGTGAGGGCGCGCTATCGTGAGGCCAGCGGGTTCTCCCACTTCACTCCCGGGAACCGCGCGAAATCGCCGTCGGTCGAGCAGAGGACGAGCCCATGCTCCACGGCGAGCGCCGCAAGATGCGCGTCTGGCACGAGCCGGCTCGTCATGAAGGGCTGCGCGAGAAACCGCTCGAGGAGCGCGGCATGATTTTCGCCAGGCACCGGGATCCACGCCGGACCGCAGGCGAGCCAGTCGAGGACCTGGCGCCACGCCTCCGCCGGCGAGACGGGATGGCGCACCACCGCC
>JBBITY010000513.1:0-2597 GCA_037440565.1 Desulfurellales bacterium | reverse complement strand
CGCGTACGTGGTGATCGCAACCAATGCCTACACGCCGGCGCTCGGCCTCCTGCGCTCGGCGGTGCTGCCCGTGTACGTGCAGTTGTTTCGCACCGAGCCGCTCAGCGCCGCGCAACGCGCGGCCATCGACTGGCGCGGTCGCGAGGGCATTTACACGGCGCACGAAATGCTGGAGAGCTATCGCCTCACGGCCTCGGGCCGCATCGTCGGCGGGGCCAAACACGTGCGCTACGGCTTCGCGGGCCGCCCCCTTGCCGACTGCGACCCGGCCGTCGCGGCGTCGCTCGAAGCTACCTTTCGGGCGCGGTTTCCCGAGCTGCGTGATGTTCGGATCACGGATCACTGGGGTGGACCGATCGCGTTTGCACTCGACTTCCTCCCCGTCGTGGGGCGCACCGGTGCGCAGCGCAACATCCTGTATGCGGTCGGCTACGCAGGCCACGGTCTCGCGCTGGCGAGCTATGCCGGGCGTATGGTGGCCGATCTTCTCTTGGAGCGCGACGGACCGGGCGCCGCGCTGTGGTCACGCCGGCGCTGGCCGCTGCCGCCCGAGCCCCTGCGCTGGCTCGTGGTGCGGGGGCTCACCGCGCTGTTCGGGCACATCGACCAGCGCGTCGACCACGCCGCGGCGGGTCATACATAAGTCACGAAGCCTGGCCGCGGGCGCCGCCGACAACATCCCCTCGATCGGAAAACAGATGTCGCGCCGCGGCGCCAAGCTGCGAAGAGGGGAACTGGAAATGCTCGGGCCGGAGTCGTTTTCGCGAAGTTCATTCTTGTGGGGATTTATCCGCACGCTCCCACCGCGCGCAGGCGCGCGATTTCCTGGTCGGACTTGCCCAGTTCACGGAGCACCTCATCGGTATGTTCGGCAAGGCCGGGCGGTGGAATGCGCAGCGACCCCGGCGTTTCGCTCATGCGGAAAACGACGTTCATGGTGCGAAACGGCCCGGTCTTGGGATGTTCCCACTCGGCAATCGAGCCCATAGCCTTCATTTGCTCCATCTCGAAGAGTTCCTTCAAGTTGTTCACCCGACAGGCGGGCACGTCGTGCTCGGCGCACAACCGGATCCAGTGATCGCGGCCCTCGGTGCGGAAGATGTCCTCCAGCGTCCGGACCACCCGCTCGCGGTTCTGGCAGCGCGCGCTGTTCGTGGCAAAGGCCGGATCGGCGAGCAAATCCTCGCGGCCGAGGGCCTTGACGAGGCGCTTGAAGAAGGCGTTGGTGAGGCACGCGACGACGAAGTAGCCGTCTTTCGCCTGGAACGCTTGGTATGGCACGAGGTCGGGGTGACCGGTGCCGAACTTCTCGTAATCGCGGCCGGTGTTGAGGTACGAGGTCGTGATATCGGCGAGCAGCGAAACCACGGCATCGAGCATGCTGAGATCGATGCGCTGGCCGACACCGGTACGCTCGCGGTGGAACAGCGCGAGGGCGATCGCATAGGCTGCGTAGATGCCCGCGGCGATGTCGGCCACGGGGCCAGCCGGCTTCACCGGCGGGCCCCCGGGAAAACCGGTGAGCCCCATCATGCCCCCCGTTGCCTGGAGGATGAGATCCATGCCCGGATGCTGGGCCATCGGCCCTTTGTCGCCGAACGCCGTGATGGCGGCGTAGACGAGGCCCGGATTGATCGCGCGCAAGTGCTCGTAGCCGATGCCGAGGCGGTCCATGACCCCGGGACGGAAGTTCTCCACCAAGACATCGGCGTGCCCGGCCATCTCCGTGACGAGCGCCAACCCGTCGGGTTGCTTGAGGTCGATGCCGACTGACTTCTTGTTGCGGTTGAGGCCCCAGAAATTATAGTTGCCGATTTTCGGATCGTGCCCGCGCGCGCCGTGGCGCATGTTGTCGCCGCGGTCTGGCTTCTCGATCTTCCACACCTCCGCTCCCATGTCGCCGAGCAGCGTGGTGCACCACGGGCCAGCCGCCTGGTGCGTCAGATCAACAACGCGAATGCCCTTGAGCGGTCCTCTGTTCTCCATCACTCTCCCTTTCGCGCGGCCGTGATCGGCCGACAGAATGAACCGCCAGACGCCGAGAACGTCAAGGGGATCGGCTCACGTCACGATGCCGTTGCGTCAACCGCTGCGCCGGGCTTCGCCTACGCGATCTTGGTCAGCGAGTGGTTCACTGCGGATCGTTCAGGTCCGGTCGAAACTCCGGGTGCGCCGCCAGCCAGACAGCGGCCCCGCGCATCGACTCCTCGTTCTTCTTATTGATGAACCGGTAGATCGGCCCTTCAAACCAGCGCAGGATCGGCGTGGTCAGGTGGAAGGACTCGCGAAAGCGCAGGTGCGTTCGATTGGGACCGACCGGTTCGAGGGAGACAGAGCCGCTGAGCCCGCCGCGCAGCATCACATAGTCATAGCCGCGGTTCGGGCGCACATTCTTCACCAGCTCGAACGACGTACCGCGCCGGCCAAACGGGAGAGAGTAGATGACCTTGCGCACGAGACCGTTGCCGTCGGCATCCCCGGGATAGATGATCTCGACGTCGAGCACGGCCGGGGCATACTCCTTCCACAGCTCATAGCTCTGGAAGAGCGCCCAGAGACGGCGCGCGGAGAAGGGCAGTTCCAACTCGTACTCGTGG
>JBBITY010000512.1:0-2612 GCA_037440565.1 Desulfurellales bacterium | reverse complement strand
AAACCCACGCCGCCGGTGAGGTTCTTGACCACCTGATCCTTCCAGCCCCGCAGCCGGTCCACGTCGATGTGGGGAGGGCCGAAGCGGATGCCGTAGTGCTCGGCTTCGGCCGCCTCCGAGAGCACCAGGAAGCCGTGGGCGAAGCCCGGCGGCACGTAGAGCTGGCGGAAGTTGTCGGCCGACAGCGTCACCGCAACCCAGCGGCCGAACGTGGGTGAGCCGCGCCGGATGTCGACCACGACGTCTAGGACCTCACCTCGCGAGACACGCACCAACTTCCCCTGCGGGCGCCGGCGCTGCGCATGCAAGCCGCGCACGGTGCCGCAACGCGAGCACGAGTGGTTGTCCTGGACGAATGACGCGCCGATCCCGCCGTCGCGGTATTTGTGTGCGTGGTAGGTCTCGAGGAAGAAGCCCCGCTGGTCGCGGTAGACGTCGGGCTCGACGATGATGACGCCCGGCAGCTCCGTAGGCAGAAACCGCATGCGTGCACTCAGGGCCTGTGACGCAATCCCGTCCCGGCAAGCAAGAACTGCAGCGATGCTCCAGCTCCCGAGGCTGGGGATGCCGAACGCCCGGGATTCCTTGCGCGCGGGAGCATTGCTTTCGCGCTCATAGCGGCACAAACGCGGTGCATTTCCTGACAAGCACTCACGGTTCCTGGTCGAGGATGCGCAGCAGGTACTGGCCGTAACCGTTGTTGCGCATCGGCTCCGCAAGGCGCCGGACATCATCGCGCGTGATGTACCCCATGCGCAGCGCGATCTCTTCGACGCACGCGATCTTGAGCCCCTGCCGTTCTTCGATGACCTGGATGAAATTCGATGCCTGCAAGAGCGCCTCGTGCGTGCCGGTGTCAAGCCAGGCAATGCCCCGGCCCAGCTTCTCGACGTGCAGCTCGCCCCATCGCAAGTAGACCAGGTTGAGGTCGGTGATCTCCAGCTCCCCGCGCGCCGACGGCTTGAGCGCGCGCGCCGCCTCCACCACGCGGTTGTCGTAGAAGTAGAGGCCGGTCACCGCATAGGACGACCGCGGGTGCGCTGGCTTCTCCTCCAGGCCCACGGCGCGTCCCTCCGCGTCGAACTCGACAACGCCATAGCGCTCGGGATCGCGCACCCAATAGCCGAACACCGTCGCGCCGCGCGCCCGCCCGGCGGCTCGGCGCAAGTAGTCGGGGAAGCCGTGGCCGTAAAAGATGTTATCGCCGAGCGCCAGCGCCACCGGATCGGACCCAATGAACTCCGCCCCGATCAGAAAAGACTGCGCGATCCCCCCCGCGGTCGGCTGCACCGCGTAGGAGATGGACAGCCCGATCTCGCCGCCGTCCCCCAGCAGCCGCCTGAAGGCATCCTGCTCGTGTGGCGTCGTGATGACCAGGACGTCGCGAATCCCCGACAGCATCAGCGTCGACAGCGGGTAGTAGATCATGGGCTTGTCATAGACCGGGACCAGTTGCTTGCTCACCGCGCGGGTCAGCGGGTACAGTCGCGTTCCGGACCCTCCGGCGAGAATGATGCCCTTCCTCATGCCCCCACTCCGAGCCGCTCGCGGCCGTATCGCCCCGCCTGTACGGCCTCGCACCAATCGAGATGGTCCAGGTACCAGCGCACGGTGCGCTCGATGCCCGCGTCGAAATCGTGTCGCGCTCGCCAGCCCAGCTCCTGCTGAATCTTCGTGGGATCGATGGCGTAGCGGCGATCGTGTCCCGGCCGATCGGTCACGAAGGTCTTGAGCTCCGCATACGCGCGGATCCCCTTTGCAACCAACGCCGGGTTCTGTGCCGCCGGTCGCTGTGTCTCCAGGACTGCACAGAGGCGATCGACCACCTGGAGATTCGTCCGCTCATTGTGTCCGCCGATGTTGTATTTCTCGCCCGGCCGCCCGTTCTGCAGCACACACAGAATCCCGTCGCAGTGGTCCTCGACGTACAGCCAGTCGCGCACGTTGCCGCCGTCGCCATAGATCGGCAGCGGCTTGCCCTCGATGGCGTTCAAAATCATCAGCGGGATCAGCTTCTCCGGAAACTGGTACGGGCCGTAGTTGTTCGAGCAGTTCGTGATCAAGGTTGGAAGGCCGAAGGTCTCGTGGTAGGCGCGCACGAAGTGATCCGCCGCCGCCTTCGACGCCGCGTACGGCGAGTTCGGCGCGTAGGGGGTGGTTTCGGAGAACATGCCGCTGGCGCCGAGCGTGCCGTACACCTCATCGGTCGACACGTGCAGGAAGCGAAAGCGCGCGCGCTCCTCGCTCGGGAGCGTGGCGAGCTGATGGCGCGCCGCGTCGAGGAGCTCGAACGTGCCGCGGACGTTGGTCTCCAGAAAGGCGCGCGGGCCGTCGATCGAGCGATCGACGTGGGTCTCGGCCGCAAAGTTCAGGACCCACGTGGGCGCGTGCCCGCGGAACACCTCCGCCATGGCGGCGCGGTCGGCGATATCGGCGCGCACGAATGTGAAGCGAGGATGCTTGGCCACGTCGTCCAGCGTGCGCAGGCTGCCGGCATAGGTCAGCTTGTCGACCACCACGACGCGCGCCTCCGTGCGCGCGAGGGCCAACCGCACGAAGTTGGAGCCGATGAACCCGGCCCCACCGGTCACGACCATGGTCTGCATGCCACC
>JBBITY010000511.1:2035-2614 GCA_037440565.1 Desulfurellales bacterium | reverse complement strand
ATTCAACCAGTTCGTCTCCCCCGCCCGCCGTGTCTCATTCGGGGGGATTTGCCTCGGCTGCGGTTCTGCCTTACAGTCATGCGCGCGGAGGTGAACGGGATGCGGCGGCAACGTCAGTCGGCTCGAACCTCCCCTGCCGCGCAGGGCTTTCACTACCGTCCATTCCTCCAACTGGCCGGCCAGGCCAAGCGGCAGCGAGTAAGCGGGGCGTCTCGCCCCGCCCTCGCCGAGGTCCCGGCACGCCTCCCGGTCCTCGTGTCGGACGATGAGCTGTTTCACCGCGAGATGGCCGGCGTCCGGCCCTTGCCCTCCGAGCAGCGCCGCCGTGTCCCACCTGCGCCCCCTCCGGCCGCCGGACGGCCAATCGTCGACCCAGACGCCGACGCGCTCGCTGAACTGGCCGAACTTATCACCGGCAACGGTCCGTTCGACATCGCCGACACTACGGAGTTCATCGAAGGCGCCGTCGCTGGACTCGATCGGCGCCTCTTGCGCCGCCTCCGCAACGGGGAGTTCGCTTACCAGAGCCACGTGGATCTTCACGGCATGAGCGCCGAGCAAGCACGGCTCGCTGTCGAT
>JBBITY010000511.1:0-2025 GCA_037440565.1 Desulfurellales bacterium | reverse complement strand
CCGCGCCTACCAGCGCGGTCTCCGCTGCGTCCTCATCGTTCACGGGCGCGGGAGGAACTCGAAGGATCAAGTCCCCGTACTCAAGAACCGGTTGTCGGCTTGGCTGGCGCGTGGATCGTGGGCTCGACTCGTGCTCGCTTTCACCAGTGCGCGTCCTTGCGACGGCGGCGTCGGCGCGCTTTACGTGCTCCTGCGCCGGCAGCGGCGTGCCAAGCAGCCGATCCGCGTGACGCACGGCGCGAAGTGGTAATCCGCCGTCACGGGCCAGGTGTTGGTTCCCCGATGTCAGGTGTCGGACTGCTTCCGTCTTGAGTTCCGCCGTTTGCCTTTTGTTTCTCGAGTCTCCGCTGCTCTTTGGCGGCAGTAGTCGGGGCTGCCGCCGGTTCTGATTCGAGTAGCGCGTGAATGCGGAACCCGATCCGGCCATTGATCGAGAAGGGCTTTCCCCAACTACCGAGATCGAGTTCCTCCACCCGGGCCAGCGCCGCGCGGCGCAGCTCGGCATCTCCGTCGACCGTCGCCACATAGGCGAGAGCCGGATACATGCGCGCGTCGTGACGGGCCTTGCGCCGCATCACTTCCCGCGCATACTGGCGCAGCCATTTTTCGATCGCCGGATCGCGCGTGGCCGCGTGGGTATACGCGAGCGCGTCGGCGAGGATCCCGAGCTTCCACTTGGTCACCGCCGTCGGCGGGTGTGCGCTCATCCCGCCCTGAGCGTACTGGCGGGCCGCGTCGAGATACCGGCGTTCGCCGGTCGCGTCGTACATCGCCACGAGCGCGATTTGCGGCCAGCCCCACTGGCGCGGATTCCCGCGCACGATCACTCCCTGCAGGCGCGCAACCAGGTAGTCCGCAATGCCGCGCGCGGCTGCCAGCGCGCGCTCGTCGCCGGTCAGGTAGAAATACGACAAGAGTCCTTCGGTCCACGTGTGGCCCAGATCCACGCCGCCGAGCTGGAAGCTGAAGTGCAGCGGATTCTTCGGGTGGTTCATCCCCACCCATGAGGGCCGGGGCGCATAGAAGTGGATCGTGTCGACGTCCATGAAATGCCGCGCCGCAGCGACCGTCGCCTCGTACAACTCGGCGCGCCCCGAAGCAGCGAATGCCAGGGCCAGAACCTGCGTCGTATCGTACTCCAAGTTTCTCCACGCGTCGCAGCCTTTGATGGCGTCCTGGTAGCCGGGAAAGTTCCAGTCACCCCAGTTCCACATCCCGTACGCGCCGACCCGCGGCCGTTCCGCACCGGTGCCAGCGCACCAGACGTGGCCGTGATCGTCCCACCGCTCGCGGTCGTTGCGGCGCAGATACCGCGCGGCTGCCTCGACCACCGCATGGACGAATCTCCCTTCCGGGCCATGTCCCGCAATCGCCTGCGGCAAGGCGCGGCTCCTGGCAACCCAGTGCGGGTCGACCGCCGCGACTAACGGCCGCATCTTCTCGGCCCAGCCTTTCGGTGGCTCGCCGTCTCCCGGCCGTGCCCAAAGAACGAACTCGTGCGTTTTCGCCGCACCCATTCCCACCTTCGCCGGCTGTGCCTCGGGCGCCCAGAGGTTATAAATCAACCGATCGGGCTGCAGCGCGATGCTCTGCGGGTACTCCTGCCAGAACCAGCGGGCGGCCACACCCACGGCCACCTTCTTTCCCCGCACTTCGGCCCAGCCGGGCAGCTTGCCCGACTCCTCTTGCCCGTCGATCTGATAGCGGAGATTGTCGACTTGGTAGAGGCGCACGCCAGCCGCTCTCAATTCGCCCGTACGCACGCCGCCCTTTTCAACACCGAACGCATAGGCGGAGGCGGCCGGTGCACCGAGCGGCCACTCGACGGCCAGTCGCGCCATCGCAACATAGGCCACCGACACTCGGCTGATGAACGTGTGTTGAACGCGGAGAAATGGCTGTCCCGCGTAGGCATCGAGGCGCACGACGTACTCGAAGCCGTTGCCATAGTCACCAGCGACCTCCAGGCGGACCCGCAGTGGACCGGATTCGACGACGGTCACCCGTTTGGGCGGGCGGGTTGTG
>JBBITY010000510.1:0-2617 GCA_037440565.1 Desulfurellales bacterium | reverse complement strand
AGGCCATGCAGACGTGTAGCAATGAGGGTCCGGCAGGACTGCTCGTTCAGTTTCTGATCAGGAGTCGAGGTAACGCACATGGTTACGGCCCGCGGATGGACACATACCGCAGGACAGAGCGAGCACTGTCTGCATTCCTGGCCGGCGAGAAACTGACGAGGCTGCACCCGAGCGAGAAGGAACTGTTTCCCCTGCCCGAGGAAGCCCAGCCGGCGGCCGCGTGATGCAGCTTCGTCCGTACCAGCTCGAGGCCGTCGAGGCCGTGTACCGGCACCTGCGCAGTCGGGACGACAACCCGTGCGTCGTCATCCCGACCGCCGGCGGAAAGACACCGGTCATCGCGCACATCTGCCGCGACGCGGTGCAGTTGTGGGGCGGGAAAGTGCTGATCCTGGCCCACGTCAGAGAGTTGCTCGAGCAGGCGGCAGACAAGCTGCGGGCCGTCGCGCCCGATCTGCCGTTCGGCCTCTACTCGGCGGGGCTGAAGCGGCGCGACCTGGGGTACGCGATCACCGTGGCCGGCATCCAGAGCGTGTACGAACGCGCCGCCGACATCGGCCGCGTCGACCTGGTGATCGTCGACGAGGCCCACCTCATCCCGCCCGATGGCGAGGGCATGTACCGCACGCTGCTGACGGATCTGCTGGCGATCAACCCCCAGGCGCGGGTGATCGGCTTCACAGCCACGCCGTTTCGGATGCGCACAGGAACAATCTGCTCGCCGAACAACATCCTGAACGCGGTCTGCTACGAGGTCGGCGTGCGCGAGCTGATCGTCCAGGGCTACCTGTGCCCGCTGCGCACTAAGGCCGGATCGGTGAAGCCCGACACCGAGCAGCTCCACGTCCGCGCCGGCGAGTACATCGCCGGCGAAGTTGAGCAGTTGATGGACGATGACAACCTCGTCCTGTCGGCCTGCCGCGAGATCGTCGAACACACAAATGACCGCCGCTCGGTGCTGATCTTCGCCTCCGGCGTGCGGCACGGTGAGCACATCGCCCGCATACTCGCCGGGCGACACAGAGTCGAATGCGGGTTCGTTTGCGGCGACACGCTGCCGTTCGAGCGCGACGAGGCGCTGCGCCGGTTTCGCGCCGGCGAATTGAAGCACCTCTGCAATGTCAACGTCCTGACCACCGGCTTCGACGCGACGAACATCGACTGCGTGGCAATCCTTCGGCCAACCCTGTCTCCGGGGCTCTGGTACCAGATGGTCGGTCGCGGCTTCCGGCTGCATCCAGGCAAGACCGACTGTCTGGTGCTTGACTTCGGCGGCAATGCACTGCGGCACGGCCCAGTTGACGCGCTGCGCATCGCCGAGCCTGGATCGGGCACCGTCGAGGCACCAGCGAAAGAATGCCCCGACTGCCACGAGGTGATCGCCGCCGGCTACGCCAGGTGTCCGCAGTGCGGCCACGAGTTCCCCCCGCGCCAGGCGCGTCAGCACGACGGCCAAGCGAGCGACGCCGGCGTCCTCTCCGGCCAGCCCACGCGGGCCGAGTACGGGGTCGCCGACGTCTTCTACGCCGTCCACACGAAGCGAGGCGCGCCACCGGACGCTCCGCGCACGATGCGAGTCGACTACCGCGTCGGCTTCAACCAATACGTCTCCGAGTGGGTCTGCTTCGAGCACACCGGTTTTCCGCGCCGCAAGGCCGAGCAGTGGTGGTGCGCCCGGTCGAATGAGCCGGTGCCAGAGACGGCCGAAGAGGCCGTCAAGCTGGCCGACATGGGCGCCCTCGCACCGACACTGGCGATCACGGTCGAGCGAAAGGCGGGCGAGGAATTCGACCGGGTCGTGAGTCACCAACTCGGTGAGAAGCCCCCGCGGCTGGAATCGCCCGAGGGTCTGCCCGAGTACACGCCCGCGCCCGATGAAAGCGAGGTGCCATTCTGATGCGCATCAACGCCCTGGCACAGTGGTTCGGCGGCAATCGCATGCTCGCTCATAGCGTCGACAGAGCGTTAGGCCGGCTGCGCTGGTGCGGCGTGCCGTTCGCCGGTGGGTGCCCGGAGTTGCCACATATCAGGACCGCGGCCGGCGTCGCGAACGATCTTCACCGGCACGTCATCAACCTCGCGCGCGTTATTCGTGAAGAAGCGCTGGTCGAGCAGCTCGTACGTTACCTCGACGGCCTGCTGTTCCACCCTGACGAACTGGCAGAGGCCCAGCGGCGGTGCCGCGAGCGTGAACGGAGCAGTCAGAAGGAAGACACGCCGGATGTCGCCTGGGCGGCCGACTACTTCGCCGCGTGCTGGATGGGGCGCGGCGGGCACGCGGGGAAGCGTGGCGAATTCGATCAGGCGCTCTCGTTGCGATGGACATCGACCGGCGGCGACTCGGCCGTGCGCTTCCGCAACGCGGTGGAATCGCTGCGCGACTGGCACACGGCACTGCGCAACTGGTCATTCACCTGCGTCGACGCCTTCGAGTTCCTCGACAAGGTCAAGGACGCCGACGGGCACGGTCTGTACGTCGATGCCCCGTGGCCGGATGCCGGCGAGGAATACCGACACGTTTTCACCCCCGAACAGCAAGGCCGGCTGGCAGAGGCGCTGGCCCGGTTCACACGCACGCGTGTGGCTGTTCGCTACGGTGATCACCCCCTGATCCGCG
>JBBITY010000509.1:0-2623 GCA_037440565.1 Desulfurellales bacterium | reverse complement strand
ACCGCCGGAGGCGTTCGCCTGTCGGAGTTGGCACTGGTAGTCCGGGCTGTAACCGACGTACTCGCCGACCACCCCTTCCGGCCGCGTCTGCCAACGAACCGCGGTGCGGTTGTCGCGTTCGCGCGTGGCCAGGAATCCCATCCATTTCGCGCAAAAGGCTTCGAGTGCGCCCCTGAGGTGCTCGGCCGGTGGCGCATCGTCCGCTTTTGCTGGCCGATCGGTCTTGGCTGCCGCGTGGGCCTGCGAACCCGCCGCCACGGCGCGCGTACCGGCGGCCGCCGACGCTGACGCTCCCGGGCTCGGCCAACCGCTTCCCACTACACACGCAAGCACGCTTGCCAGAACTGTGACCCGTCTCACAGCCGAATACCTCCGTCGAACCTCGGCGAGGATTTACGCGCCGCTTCCGCCCCCGTCAAGCACGTTCTCGGGCCAACAGCAGCGCAGGGGCGGGCCGGGCGCTGCTATGTCTACAACGACTGCGGGGCACCGTGCTTGAGGGCTGGAGCACGGCTCGAGCCCGGGGTTTTCTCGCAGGCTCGGAACAGAAATGAGCGTTGCCCTCGCCTGCGTGTTTCTTCTACCATCGGGTCGACCGATGCGCATCTGCGAGATGTTCAGCCAAGACGGGCCGCTGTTCTCCTTCGAATTTTCACCTCCGAAAACCGAGCAGGGCGAGCGGGCACTCCTGCAGACGGTGGCCCGGCTGCGCGACCTGCATCCGAGTTTCGTCTCGGTCACCTACGGTGCCGGCGGCAGCACGCGGGAGAAGACCATCGAAGTGGTGACCCAAATCAAGCGCGAGTTCGGCATCGAAGCCATGGCGCACATCACCTGCGTGGCGCACAGCCGCGCCGAGATCGCCGCCATTCTCGACCGTCTACAAGCCAACAACGTTGACAACGTGCTGCCGCTGCGCGGGGACCCGCCGCAGGGGGAGGCGCACTTCGTGCGGCCGAAGGACGGCTTTGGCTACGCGGCGGAGTTGGTTCGCTTCATTCGCGAGCGCGGCTATCCTTTCTGCCTCGGCGGCGCCGGTTATCCGGAAGGGCACATCGAATGCCGAGATCTCGCGCTCGACCTCGAACATCTCCGCCAGAAGGTGGCAGCCGGCGTCGACTTCCTCATCACCCAGCTCTTCTTCGACAACGCCGACTACTTTGCGTTTGTCGCCCGCTGCCGGCGCGTCGGCATTTCGGTGCCGATCATTCCCGGGATCATGCCGATCATCAACGTGGCGCAGATCGAACGGATCACCAAGATGTGCGGTTCGCGCATCCCCGACGACCTGCGGGCTCGCCTCTATGCGGTGCAGGAGGATCAGGAAGCCGTGCGCGCCATCGGCGTGGATCACGCCACGCGCCAGTGTCGCGAATTGCTGGCGGGCGGCGCGCCGGGCATTCACTTTTACACGCTCAACCAGTCACCGGCCACGGTCGCCATCCTCGCCGAGCTGAAACGCACCTGACGCCATGCCGACGATCGTCGCCTTCACCCCACTCCAGCCACCGCAGCGCACGCCCGTCAGCGACAAGGGACGCGTCATGATTCACGAGTGCCGCGACGGCAACGGCCACTTGCATCGCCAGCGGCTGGCCCTGGGCAGTGTGCGCGGCATCTTCTATTTGGACGCCCTCTGCCTTCATTGCGGCACCCACTTCGTCTGGGTGGAAGGCGAATAAGTCCAACGTCCAAGGTTCCACAGTAGGTCCAACGCGCAACGTCCAATGTCTTTCGGACGTTGGACTGCGGACTCGAGGCTCACGCCGCGGCGCTGTGAGAGGTGCGCACCGCTACCCAGAACGTCGCACCGGCAAACAGCACGATCACGGCGAGCGATGCCCACAGGCCCGGTACGTCGCCGACCGCCGCGGGTTGATCCAAGTACAGCGCCCGGCGTAACGCCGCCATCCCGTAGGTCAGCGGGTTGACGTGCATGACCCAGCGCAGCCACGCGCTGGCGCCGGTGGCCGGGAAGAACGCCCCCGACAGCATCCACATCGGGAGGAGGATCAGATTCATGATGGCGTGAAAGCCTTGCGTCGAATCCATCCGCCAGGCGATGATCAGGCCGAGATTGGTGAGGCCGAAGGCCACCAGGGCCTGTACCGCCAGCGCGGCACCAAGCGCAGCCAGGCTCAAGTGAACGCCGACGAACGGCGCAAACAAGAGGAACAATCCGCCCTGCGCCATCGCCAGCGTCGTGCAGCCCAAGGCCTGGCCAAGTACGATACTGCCACGCGACACGGGCGCTACCAGCACGCCCTGCAGAAAACCCGCCTGGCGATCTTCGACCACCGCGATGGTGGCGAAGATCGCCGTAAACAGCAGCACCAGCACGATGACGCCTGGGTAGAAGTACCTGAGGTAGCTGCTGCCGGGCAGATCGGGCGCGCGAAACGACGCGTTGAGCCCGCCGCCGAGCAGCAGCCAGAACACCAGCGGCTGCGCGCACGCCCCGAACAGGCGGCTGCGCTGTCGCACGAAGCGGACGATTTCCCGCCACCACAGCGTCTGGACAGCACCCCATTGGATGCTCGCCATTCGGTTCGAGGTGGTCCGGGTTTTCGCCCACGGCGCAACGCTGCTCGTCCCACTCATGCGTCACTTCCGTTATCCACGG
>JBBITY010000508.1:0-2641 GCA_037440565.1 Desulfurellales bacterium | reverse complement strand
GGCGACTTCGAGGACGTCGGGGTGGCCGGCGATCACCTGCTCGACTTCGATGGTCGAGATGTTCTCGCCGCCCGAGATGATGATGTCCTTCTTGCGATCGCGCAGCTCGATGTAGCCGTCGGGGTGCATCACGGCGATATCGCCGGAATGAAACCAGCCGCCGCGAAACGCCTCGGCAGTGGCGGTGGGGTCGGCGAAGTAGCCGCGCATGACGTTATTCCCGCGCATCACCACCTCGCCCATCGTCTCGCCGTCAGCCGGGACGTCGCGCATCTGTTCATCCACGACGCGCAGCTCGCACGCCACGGCGCTCGGCACGCCCTGGCGGGCGCGCAGGCGGGCGCGCGTGGCGGCGTCGCACTGATTCCACTCCGGTTGCCAGTCGCAGTACGTGTGCGGCCCGTAGGTTTCCGTGAGGCCGTAGAGGTGCGTGATCTCGGCGCCGATCGCCTCCCACTGGGCCAGCAGAGTAGGGGAGGGGGGCGCCCCGCCGGTGGCGATGCGCAGCGGGCGCGCCAGTGGCGTGCGCGGTGCCGCCGGATCGTTGATCAGCATGATGAGCACCGTCGGCGCGCCGTTGAAGTGCGTGACGCCCTCCGCATTGATCAGGCGCCACACCAGCGGCGGGTCCACCTTGCGCAGCAACACGTGTCGCCCGCCCGCCGCCGTCACTGCCCACGGGAAGCACCAGCCGTTGCAGTGAAACAGCGGCAGGGTCCAGAGGTAAACGGCGGTGGGCTCGAGCCGGTGCGCGATGACCTCCGACAGTGCGTTCAGGTAAGCGCCGCGGTGCGTGTACATCACGCCCTTGGGGCGGCCGGTGGTGCCTGACGTGTAGTTGATCGAGAACAGGTCGTCCTCGTCGGGCACGCGAAACGGCAAGGCGAGATCCGGCTCGACGTCGAGAAACTGCTCGTACTCCGGGCCGTCGAACGAGCGCGCCGCCCCCGGCGCGAACTCCGGATCGTCGATGGTGACCACGTGCTCGACCGACGGCAGTGGCTGGACGTGGCGCAGGGGAACGGCCAATTCCGCATCGGTGAAGAGTAGCCGCGCGCCCGAGTGCTCGAGAATGTAAGCGATCTCAGGCGGCTTGAGGCGCGTGTTGATGGCCACGAGCACGCCGCCGGCCAGAGCGGCGCCGAAATGCAGCTCGAGCAAAGCCGGAACGTTTGGTGCCAGGGCGGCGACCCGCTCGCCGCGGCGCAGCCCGGTGCGGACGAGGGCGGTGGCGAGTTGGCGGACGCGCCTGCCGAACTGTGCGTACGTGAACCGCCGTGAGCCGTAGACGACGCCGATGCGCGGTGCGTACACCGTGGTGGCGCGCTCGACGAAGAGCAGCGGTGTGAGCTCGGTCCGGTTCACCGCCGGGCCCCGGGCGCCCTGCGCGGCAGACCCTTCTGTCATGATGGCCGATGTGTATCGTGAGCCGGCGCCAAAACGCAAGCCGCGCCGGCCTCGACGATCCTGCGCCGGACGAACTGCGACACCGTATCCTGCCGCGACCGGCGCCGTGTGCCGAGCCCTGCCGATTGCCAGTAGCATCGCGGTGATCTTGATCTCACATTACGCCATCCAGGTGCGTGCCGCTGGCGTGGTCGGGCCCGGCACCGCGGATAGTTGTACGGAAGGTGCAGTGGATACCGCTCAGTATAGGTGACGGGCTGGGCCTTCGTCCTCATGTAGAGTACCTGGTGGGTCATCAAATCGACCGCCCCGCTCCTTATCTTGGCCGCATCGACGACCTCATGCGCAGACGTTGGCGACGACCTCTACCGCTGAAGCCGGTCAGCTCCTGGCGCGGGTTAGCCGACCAGCTTCTCATACTCCGCGTGCGTTCCGATCCATACCCGGTAGATTTCTTCCTTCACCTCGGCAGCGCGGTAGTGATCTCCAACACTCACCGACCATAGCTCACCGATGCGCTCGAAGTGCAGCTGACGTGGGGCAGACCTGCGAAGAGCATAGTTCGTGTCCGCCAAGCCTCGAACACCAGCGGACAACGCGTGATACAACGCCCAGAACCGCGGCGACGCGAGGTGCCTCAGAGCTCGCGAAGCTTCCCGGGCTCGTAGTCGGCGAGAGCTTCGGCGATGAGGCCATCGAGCTTGCCCACCTTTGCGTCAGCCTCGATTTGCTCGTCCCAGACGCGAGCGTCGAACTCGACAAACCACGCCCACAATTTCGCGCCGTCCCGCGGTGCCAGCTTCCGATTCGCTCCTCGAGTTGCTCCACTTCGCTCATCGGTTCATCTCGGTTCGCAGCGGCACTCTACACAACCCGGTGATGATCGGCCAACGCTCGGGTTCAGGCACGGCGGCGCGCCAGGACCGACGGCGCTTCCAACCCGTTCTCAGCCGTCTTACCCTTCACTGAAGTAATCACTGTCAATTTTCTTCGTCTCGTACACAGTGACGGGAGTGACCCCGACATTATGGTCGATCATGAGCTGGGCCAACTGCTGGCCATCTATGAGCACGATCTTGGAATCGATCTTGGCCACATAGTCTTCAGCCTCGCGACTGAAGTCGGATGTGGTGATGAAAATTCCTTTCTTCGCGCGGTGCCCTTGCAGGGCGCCTGCGAATTTCTGGATTTCGGGGCGTCCGATTGTCGCCTGCCACCGCTTGGCCTGAACGTA
>JBBITY010000507.1:0-2652 GCA_037440565.1 Desulfurellales bacterium | reverse complement strand
AAAGGGAGCGCGAGGGAAACAACCGCGAGGTTTTTCCCTCGCCGGGTGCAGGGCGCAGCCCGCCTGCGATGAAAGATCGATTCTTCATCGGAGGCGGGGCTGGCGCCCCTGCGCCCCGCCGAGTGGCAAACCATCCGGCCTGGTTTTCCCCTCGGCCTCCCCTTTCCCGGCCCCACTCGGCCGGGTTGACTGCCGCGACCGTGAGCGGGTAGGAGGCCCTGCCATCATGCAGCGGATCAGCCGGCGCCAATTCGCCAAACTGATCCTCGCGGGCGCCGGTCTCGCCGGAGGGGCGCAAGCGTGCTCCCGCTCGGCCGAGTACACGGAGGCCGACGCCGAACAGTTGGCGCAGCAGATGCGCGACGAGGCCGTGGCGTCCGGCCACGGCCCGTACGGGCCGCTGCGCTTTCGCGGCTACCGCGGCCTGGCGGACCTGCCGTACTTCGACCTCGACGAGCACGGGCACCTCCGCCTGGCGGTCGACGGCGTGCCGCGCGCCATCGACTTTCACGCCCACCTGGGCATGAACTTTCTCTTCGCACCCGACATCGACCTGCTGCAGCGCACGCCGCGCACGCAGTACTTCCTCGACTGCGACCGCGACGTCCCCGGCTGCGTGCTCGACCTCGACGTGTACATCAACACCGCCTTCACACCGGCGATGCACCGCGATATGTTGCGCGAGGCGCGCAACCAGATCCTGATCGGCAGCGGGGCGGCAACCACACACACGATCCCCAATCTCGTCGCCGAGATGGACGCGGTGGGTGTCGGGCAGGCCGTCCTTCTTCCGATCGCGCTCGGCTTTCCGTTTGGCGACGACCTGACCGAGCGCTGGCTGGACGGGATCGCGCGATCCGGCGCCGGCGACCGCTTCATTCCGTTCGCATCCGTGCATCCGCGTCACGGCGACTGGCGCAAGCGCCTGCGCGCCCATGCGCGCCGCGGTGTGCGCGGCATCAAGGTGCATCCCGAGATGCAGCGCGTGTTCCCGGATGATCCGCGCATGATGGAGATTTACGCCGAGTGCGAGCGGTTGGGCCTGGCCGTTATCTTCCACGGCGGCCGCTCGGGTATCGAGCCCGAGTTCATGCGCCAATACGCGCTGATGCGGCGCTACGTCGGGGCGGTCGCATCATATCCGCGCGTCCAGTTCGTCCTCGGTCATGCCGGCGCGCGAGACGTCGCCGACGCCATCCGGCTCGCGGAACAGCATCCGAACACATGGCTGGAGATTACGGGCCAAGGCGTCACCCAGCTCGAACGCATCATCCAGCAACTGGGCACTGACCGGCTGCTCTTCGGTACCGACTGGCCCTTTTACCACCTTGCCGCGACGCTGGCGAAAGTGCTGCTCGTCACCGAGACGCGTCCGGAAGCGCGCCACGCAATCCTGCGCGGCAACGCCGAGCGCGTGCTCGCGCTGGCCGCAGCGACGCGCGCGGGGTGAGCGCTGGGCGGCAACCGCGCGATCCGGCGCCCCGGCTACCCGACGGCTCTGCCTGTGAAAAAATCCCTCGGAATGGAGCGATGCTCCACCCCTCAAGAACGGTGCCCGTGCAGCGCCGCTTCGGTCTTGAGGGCGGGAGCACTGCTCCCGCCCTTCTCCGCCTGTTACGAGATGTCGCGCCGGATTTTTTCACATGCTCTCCGCGCGGGTCGGCGCCCGCACCCCTAGGGAGGCCCGGTCGTCATGCCTCGGCGGGGCGGGAATGCCACACGCCAAGGCGCTCGCCCCACGCGAAGAAATCCGGAACTCGCGGCTCAGGCAGGGATGTCGGCCTTGCGGTACATAGTCACCACCGCGGCGCCGCCGAGGCCAAGGTTGTGCTGCAGCGCAACCTTCGCACCCTCGACCTGGCGCTTGCCGGCCATGCCGCGGAGCTGCCAGTTGAGCTCGCAGCACTGTGCCAAGCCCGTCGCGCCCAGGGGATGTCCCTTGGAGATCAAGCCGCCCGAAGGGTTCACGACCCACTTACCGCCGTAGGTGACAGCCCCCGAGTCGATGAGCTCGCCACCCCTGCCCTCGGGACAGAGGCCGAGCGCTTCATAGGTGATCAGCTCGTTGGTGGAGAAGCAGTCGTGCAGCTCGATGACATCGACGTTCTCGGGGCCGAGGCCGGACTGGTGATAGACCTTCTCGGCGGCTTTGCGCGTCATGTCGGCACCCACCAGCTTGATGCAGCTCTGGGTGTCGAAGCTGCTGGAAAAGTCGGTGGTCATCGCCTGGCCGACGATCTCCACCGCCTGCTTCTGCAGGCGGTGTTTCTTGACGAAGTCCTCGCTGCAGACGATGGCGGCCGCGGCGCCGTCCGATGTCGGGCAGCACTGCAGCTTGGTGAGCGGCGCGTACACCATCGGCGCCTTGAGGATATCGTCGAGGGAATACTCGTCCTGGAACTGCGAGTACGGGTTGTTCACGGAGTGCTTGTGGTTCTTGTAGCCGATCTTCGCGAACTGTTCGGGCTTCGTGCCGTATTTTTCCATGTGCTCCCGGCCGGCATTGCCGAAGATTTGCGGCGCCGGCGGCGCTGGCTCGAACCCGCGCAGGGCAACCATCACCTCGAAGTGCTTGTCCATGGGATTGATGCGGTCGGTGTACTTCGCGCCAAGCGAGCCCTTCTCCATCTTTTCGAAGCCCATGGCCAGCAC
>JBBITY010000506.1:0-2671 GCA_037440565.1 Desulfurellales bacterium | reverse complement strand
TGACTTTTACGAGATCGAAGAAGGGGCCCTGATTACGGGATCTTTGACACAGCCGTGTTTCGCTTCACGAGCCCGGCCCGTATGAGTCGTTCGATGAAGGTTGGCTTGCTCGGGTGGGACGCGGAGAGTTTATGAATCCTCGCCCATGTCGCGTTCGCGCGCCCCTCGCGCGCAGCAAGATCGCGGAGATCTTCGAGCAGCCGTACCGCGTCGTCGTACGCGTGTGGACTTCGCTTAGAGACGAGCGCCTCGACCCTGCGCCAGGTGGCCGGCTCGCGCCGCGCCAGCGCGTTCAGGTGTCTCTCGCGGGCTGCTGCCCGCTTGGCTTCGCGGCGCGCTCGCTCCCTGGCCGCAGCTTCGGACTCTTTCCGGGTGCGATCGCTGGCTTTGCGCTCGGCAGCTGCAAGCAGCTCCGCCACGGTGCGGGGCTTTGCCGCAGCCGTTTCTCTCCCGGCGTGCGTCTCTCGGAACCGGCGTAGAAGCTCGCCGCGAACGTGAATCCCATCTGCCGTGGCGAGGCGGATGAGCAGCGCGATCTGCTCGGCACTCGGGAGTGAGGCGACCCACTGTGCGATTGCGGTGGACGATCCGCCGCCGTCTGCGGCAGGGCGGCTGCGTGTCGCCGCTGCCGCGACGAGGTCCGGGTCGATGCGGAGAAACTCGATGAAGGCCTGGAGTGGTGCCGTCAGCTCGTTCAGTCCAGGCGGGCAGGGTGGCTCGCTCGCGCTGTTTTCCACTTCTCCGAGCTGCGCACGAAGGAGCCATCCGAGATGCAGCGCGCGGTAGTCACCTGCCGCCAGATCCGCGCGCAGCGGAACGAGGGACGAGAGCCATCCGCTCCCGTCGTCCATCCCGTCGACGTCTTGCTCGTCCTCGGAGCAGAACTCGAGGTGCACGAAGTCGGCGGTGGCGCGGGTTGAGGCGGCACGACCTCCGCAGTACCGGCGCGCGATCTTCGGCGCCAATACGCTGCGGGGCAGCCGGAGGCACAGCGCGTGCGTGCCGCAGTTCGCGAAGTAGAGGAACGCGTCGAAATACTTCTCCATCCAGGCGGACGGGTCTCCCTTGAAGTTGCCCCATTCGTAGTGATTGACGAAGCGCGTCGGCGTGATCGTGGCGCGCGAGGAGTACGCCCGCAGCTCGCGGATCTCGCGGCCGGTGAGGGGGCGATCGAGCGCCTGGAACTCGAAGTATTGGTACTCGCTCATCCGTTGCTGATCAGCTCGCGCCGCGTGCCCAATGCCGGCAGGCCTCGATCCACTCGCTGCCCGCTGGCGGGGGGTCGGGAAGGGGAAGGTCGAGCAGCGGGCCCCTTCTTAGGCTGACGCACGCGGCCTCATGAACACCATCAAGCGCCCTCTTCGATGAGATGACGGAGCGCTTCCGGGTCGTACTCGATCGTCGCCTCGGCCAGCGGCGCCGCCGAAGTGAGTGGGGGCTCGGCAAGTGCATACCCCATCGCCCGGTACGTGCGATGGCGCTTTTCGAACATGCGCGCGAGCATCGGAACGTCAGGATCGACGTAGTCGTAGATGCGGACCTCGGTCTTCTTCGGGTGGAGTCTATGGGGACGCCCCGAATACTGCACGAGGGTACCCTTCCAAGAGATGGGCAGCGCCAAGAAGAGGGTGTCGAAACGCGCATCGTCGAAGCCTTCGCCGACGTAGCGCCCGGTGGCAAGCACGAGGCGCTCCTCGTCCTCGGGAACCTCAGCCAGGTCATCGCTGCGCCGTCGTCGCTCCCTCGTGCCCATCCCTCCCCGAAGCACGATGAGATGGCGAACGAACCCGTGCAATCGGTCCGCGAAGTAGTCGAGATGGTCCCGCCGCTCGGTGAGGAGAATCGGCGACCGCCCTTCCGCTACTGCCTGGATGACGTCGTCGAGAATGAGACGGTTGCGCTGCTCGTCCGAAGCGAGTGCGCGGTAGATATCCTGGATCCCCAAGTGTCCCTCGATGGGATCAGTTCGGAAGGCTGTTTCACGGACGACGAGCGAGCGCGTGAAGGGCTGCCGAGCGGTCGGATCCTTCGGGCTCAGCGACATGCGGACGGGGCCGAACTGCATGGCGAGGATGGGGTCGTGCCCGTCGCGACGCTGGGGTGTGGCCGTCAAGCCGGCGACGTAACGTGCCCTGACCTCACCGAGCACTCGCTCGAACGACACCGCCGGCACGTGGTGACATTCATCGACGAGCACGTGCCCATAGGACGCCACGATGTCGTCGACGTTCCCGTTTCGGACGAGACTCTGAATCATGGCGACATCGAGCCGGCCGTTCGCTCGACGCTTTCCGCCGCCGATCTGCCCAACGTCCTTCTCGTGGATCCCGAGAAACATTGTGAGGTGAGCGACCCATTGGTCGAGAAGCGGTTTGCGATGGACGAGGACGAGACTGCTGCGTGCACGCTGGGCGATG
Source organism: Desulfurellales bacterium (assembly GCA_037440565.1). GTDB lineage: Bacteria > Desulfobacterota > Binatia > HRBIN30 > CADEER01 > JBBITY01. Next base: position 254 of record JBBITY010000506.1, on the reverse strand, counting down.
AGATAGGCGCCGAGCACCGTTTTGCCCGTTCCTGGTGGCGCCACGAAGATGCCCATCTCGTGCTCGAGGAGCGCTCGTGCCGCTCGCGTTTGGTCCGGCGTGAGCTCGCCGAGGAACGAGACGTCGATGGGCTGGCCCGCTTCACGCCCTTTCCGATGCCGCTGATGGAACGGTTGGCGCGCGACGCCGATCCGTCCGTGCGCGCCCGCGCGGCTCAGATTCTCGACAAGCTGCGGGCCGCGTCGAAGACATGA
>JBBITY010000505.1:306-2711 GCA_037440565.1 Desulfurellales bacterium | reverse complement strand
CGTACCTCCCTCCACTGCCATCCACGCCGCGAAAATTGAAGCGCAGGGTGGCAATGCCGGCGTTCTGGAGACGTAACGCCACCGCGCACACGACGCTGTTGTCCATGCTCCCGCCGTACTGCGGATGCGGATGGCAGACCACCACTGCGGTGGACGCCGCGCGGGGGATCGCCAGCATCCCGACGAGGCGCAGGCCTTCGGACTCGAACGAGACGCGTTCTTCGCCCTGCATGAATGGTGGACCGTTCGCGGAGCATGCGTTGCATAACCGGCCCGATTGCACAATGCTCGTCGCCGGGGGCTCGTCGTTGATCGCGCATCGGTGGGGGGCTCCGTCAGTTCCAAAACCGGAGGCCACATGTCGTTCGAGCAGATTACGCTGGAGGTGGCGGACCAGATCGCTACGGTGACCCTCAACCGCCCGCAGAAGCTGAACGCGTGGACGCCGGACATGGGGGCGGAGCTGGTCGAGGCGTTCCGCCGCATCGATGGCGACCCTGTGGTGCGCGTCGCGGTGTTGACCGGCAGCGGGGAACGCGCATTCTGCGCCGGGGCGGATATGGACTTTTTTGCCGAGCAGATCGCAGCCGGCGGCGGAATGGGGCGCCAGAGCGGCGGTGGGCCGTCGCGCTCGCAGGAGTTCCCGCTGCTGATGCGTCGGCTCACCAAGCCGACGATCGCCGCGATCAACGGCTACGCCGTCGGCATCGGGGCAACCATGCCGCTGCTGTGCGACGTCCGCCTCGCCGCCGACGATGCGAAGATCGGTTTCCTGTTCGGCCGCATGGGTGTGATGGCCGAGCTGGGGTCGACTTTCTTGCTCCCCCGCATCGTCGGCATTGCGCGCGCCTGCGAGCTGATGCTCACCGGCAAGATGTATACGGCGGCCGAATGCGAGCACATCGGTCTCGTCAATCACGTGGTGCCGCGCGAGCAACTGATGCCCGCCGTGCGGGAATTGGCCGAAGAAATGAAGCGCGGCGCCCCATTGTCGTTGATGCTGACGCGCCAGGCGCTCTACCAGAGCGGTGAAACGACCTTCGAACAGCAGTTGCGTTTCGAGAGCTACGTGCTGGATCACTTGTACCGCACCGCCGACCACGCCGAGGCCGTCGCCGCCTTCCGCGCAAAACGCCCCCCGCAGTTCCGCGGCGCCTGAGGCTTCACCCATCCCTCATTTTCGGCTGTTCGCCAGAATTTGTGGGTGTTCCGGCGGCCCATGCCCAAGAAAACCCATGCCGGACCGGCTCTTTTGAGATTCGCACCTGTCATGGACCGCTATTTGCGGTCGCCGCCGGTGTGGGAGCCGCGCGGCCGAGCAGTTCGATCGTGGCCTTTGCCCGCAGTTGGGCGATGAAAGCGCTCCGGCGGCGTTGCTTCTCCTCTTCGGTCAACACGCGGATGATCCGGTCGCGCACCTTCTCGAACGGCGTGACGCCGGCCGGCCCTTCGAATTCCGCGCGGTTTTCCTCGTAGAACGCGCGCGCCGCTTCCGGCACGATGTGGATATCCCGCCAGACCACGTCGCGCAGAAGGTGGTCAGCAAGGAGCGTCTTCTTCGTGTCGTGTCGCAGCCCGGCCTCGGACATGCCGGTCCGCTGCAGGGCTGCGTTGAACTGCGCGGCGTCCGCGAAGCGCGAGCGACTCCGCTGGAGTTCCTTTTCGATCTCCTGATCCGCGACGCGAATCCTGCGCGCGATCGCTTCCTGATACAGCAGTTCCAGATCGATCAGTGAATCGAGCGCCTCGCGGCTGAGGCGCTCGATCTCGTCGCCGTTCGGAGGCTGCGCACTTCCCGCAATGACGCTCTTCACCACCTCGCGCACCATGCCCCGCGTGATGGCCGTTCCGTTGACGCGCGCGGCGACTCCCGCATCTGATCCGGCGCCGCCCGCCGCCTGTCCCGCTGCCGGAAAGTACAGCAGGGGGATGGCCGCGAGCATCGACCGCCACGCGGCCGAAGGGGCTGTGACAGCCATCCATCCCTACGGCGCGCTATGAGCCTTGGCGCTGTTTGGCGCGCTTGCACGGGCAGTCCGCGTGCGCGCCGGCGGCGGGCGCCCCTTGCTGCATTTTCTCCTGGCAGGTGCCGCAACAGGTACCGTTGGTGGCGTACGGGCAGCCACCCGTGTCTTTTTCATCCGACGGCGGGGCGGCGGGCACGGCCTGTTCAGCGCCGGTCGATGCTCCGTGCGGCTCGTCCGCGCACGCCAGTGCCGGCGCAGCCAGCAAGCACAGCGCACACGCGGCAACGATGGAAGTCCTCCGCCAGAATCTCGACATTAATTCCTCCCGTCCGGGTCGTTCTCTGCGCATGCTAATGACCGGGGCTGACCGTTGCAACCCGCAGATGTTTCGGACGAGTGACCGCCCGGCGGCGGGCGCGTCATCTCTGGCGCGAGCTT
>JBBITY010000505.1:0-231 GCA_037440565.1 Desulfurellales bacterium | reverse complement strand
CCTGCAGGGGGGGCAACGGGGGCGGGGCGCCGGGTGGCAGTCAACCAGGCGCACGCGGCCTGAAGGAGTCGGTATGAAGTTCGGCATTTTCTACGAGCACCAATTGCCGCGGCCGTGGAGCGATGGCGATGAGCTGAAGCTCTACCACGAGGCCCTGGAGCAAGTTGAACTCGCGGACCGCCTCGGCATCGACTATGCGTGGGAGGTCGAGCACCACTTCCTCGAGGAGTA
>JBBITY010000504.1:0-2738 GCA_037440565.1 Desulfurellales bacterium | reverse complement strand
CGGTGTGCTGCCCAGCCCCTGACCCCAGGGCGCAGGGACGGGGTCGTTCACGCCATCGGGTGTCTTCGCCGCGTGTGGACGAACGCGTATCCAGTGCCTGCAGAACGATCGCACCCGCCAAGCGACGCAGATCAGTGACGAGATCCAGCCCCAGAAGTGAGCCGGCGAAACAGCGCGGCGCGCGCTTGGCGGACGGACCACGTTGTGTCGACGTCGCAGTCCGTGTTCGATCCGGCGATCGCGCGCTCCACCATCGCGTCAACGATGCTGGCGCCGTGCTCGGTGCGGTCAATGCTCTCCGCGTCGCTCCGACCCGGCCCGTGGCCGGGCCTGCGGGCATTGACCACGCCTGCGCGCGGCTCCGGTCGGCGAATACGCGATGGTGGCGAGTGGTCGCCGGTCACGGCATCTGCGGAGCCGTGCATTCGGCGCAAAGTGCACCCGGACGACGAACGACCCTGCGGTGCTGCTGCACATGCTGCACTCTGTCGCGCTGCACTCTGCGATTGACGACGGCCTCGCGCGGGCGTAACGTGAGGCTATCTCGCCAGTGCGATAGGGCACTCCTCTGGTTCGCCATCATGGCCTCCAGAGCGCGCATTCCGCCGGCGCCCCCAGGGCACGGTTCGGAGCGCACCTTCACCACACCGCAGTCTGTCGCCGGACGATCGGTCCGCGCACAGCAGGCGGCACGTCAGGGCTCCTCGTTGCGTGTCGTTCCCAGGACCACCCGCAGCCGCGAAGCCGCGTTCACCGCAGGCGCGATCACGCCCTGATCTGGCTGGACGCTGCGTAGACGGTCAGCCCACGTCGGCGACCGTCGCCGCTCGGAGCACAGCTCCCGCGGATGATGCCGGCGCCACGCCGCATCCGCGCTCCACCGACACGGCGCGTCGACCGCCATATCGACGCGCCGGAGCGCGCCACCCACTCGACACGGGCACTCGTGCACTTGGGGACCGCGATGGATGTGTCTGAACGCGCGGACGTTGCGCCGGAAACGGTCTCGATCCAGCGATGGCGCGAACTGCTCGGCGATGACGCCGACGCGCTGTCGGACGATGACGTGCGCGACATTGTGCGGCACGCCGATGCGATGGCGCGCATCCTAGTCGTCCTGGCGTTGCAGGACGGCCGCATCCACTGACGCCGATGCCGCGACGACACCGCTTGCCGGCACCCGGCGCCGGGGCTAAGCTGACGGACATGGTCGGCGCGGTGATCTATGTTCGCGTCAGCACGAAGGAGCAGACGGAGAACCTGAGTCTCCCGACGCAGCTTCGAGCCTGCCAGGAGTATTGCCGCCGGCAGGGCTACGAGGTCCTCGAACGGTTCCACGAGGAAGGCGAGAGCGCCAAGACTACCGACCGTAGCCAGCTCCAGGCGCTGCTGAAGTTCTGCCGCACGCACAAGGGCAAGGTCCACTTCCTCGTCGTGTACAACCTCACGCGCTTCGCGCGCGAGAAGTACGACCACTTTGCGCTCCGCGCACACCTGCAATCGCTCGGGATCTCGCTGCGGTCGGTGACCGAACCGATCGACGACACGTCCACCGGCAAGTTGATGGAAGGCGTGCTGGCGGCGTTCGCGCAGTTCGACAACGACGTGCGCTCGGAACGGACGCGCGCCGGCATGCGTGCGGCGCTGGAGCTTGGCCGCTGGACCTTCCCGGCGCCGCTTGGATATCTGAACGCACCGAAGTGGTCGAGCACGAGCTTGGTTCACGACCCAGAGCGCGGTCCGCTGGTGCGACGGGCGTTCGAGGAACTGGCGACCGGCCGCTACACCAAGCAGGAAGTGATCGCGCGCGCGACGGAGGCAGGGCTTCGTAGCAGGAAGGGGCTCCGCATCTCGCCCCAGAGCTTTGGCCAGATGATGCGGAACCCAATCTACGTCGGCAAGGTCGAGAGCCCGGACTACGGCGTGTCCACTCGCGGCGACTTCGAACCGCTCGTAGACGAGGCGACGTTCTACCGCGCGCAAGCCGTACTCGATGGCCGGGTCGTTGTGGCCGGCCCGCGCCAGCGCAGCCACCCCGACTTCCCGCTGCGCGGCTTCGTAAGCTGCCAGAGTTGCGGCCGACCGTTGACGGGCAGCTGGTCGAAGGGCCGCAACGGACACTACGCTTACTACCACTGCCAGCGCCAGTGTCGAGCGGTAAACGTCAGCAAAGCCAAGCTCGAAGGCGCGTTCGCCGACGAACTTGCGCTGCTCCAGCCGTCGACCGGCTACATGCGGTTGGTGAAGGACCGGATTCTGTACATCTGGGAACAGCGACGAGCCGAAGCCAAGGATCGGACGGCTGAGCAGGAGAAGCGCGTAAGGACGGTCCAGCAGAAGCTCGATCGGCTGGACGAGGCCTTCCTGTTCCAGCAGTCGATCGACACCAAGAGCTACGAGCGGCAGCGCGATAGGCTGCGTGAGCAGCTGACGCTCGCCCAAATCGACCACTACGCCGATGCCGTCGACGAACTCGACGTACAGGGCATCCTGGCGTTCGCAGAACGCATCCTGCCGCGGGCGTCAGACCTGTGGGTCCAGGCGTCGCTCGACTACAAGCAGCGACTGCAGCAGCTGTTCTTCCCGGAAGGGATCGCGTACGACGGAAATCGATTCAATCGAACCGCCGTAACCGCACCACTCTTCAACTACTTGGCGTCGTCTGCTGACGCTGATGAAAGAATGGTGAGCCCGGAAGGAATCGAACCTTCAACCAACAGATTAAGAGTCTGCTGCTC
>JBBITY010000503.1:0-2744 GCA_037440565.1 Desulfurellales bacterium | reverse complement strand
CGTAGGTCGAGAACTTGTAGCCGCGCTGGTACTCGAACTTCTCGACCGCGCGCATCAGGCCGATGTTGCCCTCCTGGACGAGATCGAGGAAACCGAGACCGCGGTTCGTATACCGCTTGGCGATGCTGACCACCAGGCGCAGGTTGGCTTCGATCAACTTCTTCTGCCCGTCCTGCGCGCGGCTTTCGCCGGCCCGGATGATCTTGAGCGCCTGCGCCAATTGCTCGCGGTTCATGCCGACTTCGCGTTCGACCTCGGCCATCTGTTTGCGTGCCGTCCTGACCTCCTCCACCATCCGCCGCGCCTCGTCGGGGTTCATGCGCAGCGCGCGGCTCGCCGTAGCCACCTTCCGGCCGTCTTCGGAGCGCAGCTTGGCACCCAGGCGCAAGAGCTGCGCGGCCGAGTGCTTGGTGCGCCGCTCGCAGCTTGCGATCTTCTCCTGCTGCTGGGCGAGAAAGCGCTCCGCCTTCTTCAGCTTCTCGACGATGGTCGTGATGTGCCGGCGGCCGAGCTGCAGCTCGTCGAGCACCCGGCGCAGGCGCTGTTGCACGGTATGCAGCCGGCGCGCGGCCTTTGCCGCCGCCCGACCGGGCCGCCGCGGCTTGTGGACACTTTGCTGGAGCTGCGCTTGCTCTAGAGCGAGCTTGCGCACTTTCTCGAGCGTCTTGAGAATCACACCGTCGGACGCGACCACCGCCTCCCCTTCGCCGTCTTGCGCCTCCTCATCGGCATCCTCGTCCTGCAGGTCCCGCTCGCTCAATTCCCCGGCCTTGATGCGGTCGGCCAGGTCGAGCAGGTACGTGATGGCGAAGGGGTGGCTCAGCACCTGTTCGCGGACCTGGCGCTCGCCCTCTTCGATCTGCTTGGCAATCTCGACTTCCTGCTCGCGGCTGAGGAGGGAAACCGCGCCGATTTCCTGAAGGTACATGCGGACGGGGTCCGAGGTGTCCTCCCCGAAGCCCGCGCTGCGCTCGTCCCGCTCCTCCTCGACCCACTCTGCGTCCTTCTCCTCCACCTCCTTGGCCAGACCCGCCTCGGCCAGCGATTCGACGCTGTCGACGTCGATCTCGCCGAGCATGGAGATGACCCCGTCAATTTCCTCGCTAGGGGCCTCGCCTTGGCCCAACCGATCCGCAATATCGTCGAACGGCCGCGAGGTCGCCTTAGGGTCATCCGCGTGCGCTCGCGCCTTTGCGCGGGAACGATGCTTATCCATTCTGCTCACCTCTTTGGGCCTGTGTTGCGGAGGCGGGCTCACCCATGGGTGTCCCTCGTTCGGCCGGGAGGAGGCGCGTCACACCGGGGACGACTGCGCGCGCGTCGTCGCGTCAGAAGAAAAGGCACCGGACAACGATCAACTCGGATGAGAGTCCACGTACAGCCACCCGGTAGGTCAGGCTCATCGAAGGAACGGCCCTGTCGCGTTTTTTCGGATTGTCCCCCTTTAGACATGTCGCTATGGAGAGTCAAGGGGCTCTTTGCCTCTGCCCCCTGTGCGGCAGACCATTTCCCCACCGCGCCGAACGTGGTACGCGACCCCGCATGCCGACCCTGCTGCTCACCAATGACGATGGCATCGACTCGCCCACGCTGGTGCCGCTGGCCAAGGCTCTCGAACGTCTTGGAACGGTGCGCATCGTCGTCCCAGAATGCGAACGGAGCTGGATCGGCAAGGCCATCTCGCGCTTCGAGCCGGTTCACCTGCGCACGGTCGAGCGGGACGGGTTGACCATTCGGGCCGTCATGGGCACGCCCGCCGATTGCGCCAGCCTTGGTATGCACGAACTGTTCCCGCAGCCGCCTGATCTCGTGGTGTCCGGCATCAACCTCGGGCTCAACTTCGGGACAGCGTTCGTCCTGTCCAGCGGAACGGTGGGCGCCGCGATCGAAGCCGCGCTCGGGGGTGTCCCGGGGATCGCCTTCTCGATGGCCATTCCCTCCGACGCGTATGGTTTGGCGGGGGCGGCCCGCGCCGCGCTGATCGGCCCGCGCTGTGCAGTTGCCGCGGCCACGGCGTTCGACATCACGCGAACGCTTTGGGAGCACGGCTTCCCGGCCGGCATCGATGTGTTCAGCGTGAACTTGCCCGCCGAGGTGACCCCGTCCACGCCGCGCCGCGTAACGCACACCACGCGAGCCCGTTACGGGCCGGTCTTCGTGCGCGCCGCTGACGACCATTACGTGCACCACTTTCGCTGGTATCGGGCCCTTGAAGAGGCGCCGGGCGGGGACATCGCTACCGTGAACCGCGGCTGGGTGTCGATTACGCCACTGCGCCTCGACCTCACGGGCGCGATCTCGGAGCAACTGCAGCGCGCACTCGAAGAACCCCCAGGGCCTTTTTCGAAGTAGGGGGACGGCCCAAATTTGGAAAAAAAGGGCGGCAGCAGTGCGCCGGCCCGGAGCGGCCCGTCGTCAACCTGCTCCTCCCCCCACTGTGGCCGCATCCCCCTTCAATCGTAATATTCGAGGCCGAGGTGGGTGATGAGCTCCGCGCCGCGCAGATAGCGCAGCGTGTTCTTCAGCTTCATGAGCTGAATGAAAAGGTCGTGCTCGGGGTAGAGGCCGGGCGCCGTTTGCGGGCTCTTGAAATAAAATGACAGCCATTCCTGTACGCCGTGCATGCCGGCGCGCTGGGCCAGATCGAGAAACAGCGCCAGGTCGAGCACCAGAGGCGCGGCGAGGATGGAGTCGCGGCAGAGGAAGTTGATCTTGATCTGCATCGGGTAGCCGAGCCACCCGAA
>JBBITY010000502.1:597-2750 GCA_037440565.1 Desulfurellales bacterium | reverse complement strand
GTCACCCTCCAGCCGCGGGTCCGGCCGCTCGATGCGGCGCCTGACGCCGCCCGAGCCGGGAAAGATCACGAACGCCGTCCGCGCCTTCGTCAGACCCTGCTTGCGCGCGGCCGCGACCACCAGCGCGGCAGACAGCAGGTCGTCGTAGCTGCCGTTCGTGCACGAGCCGATCAACGCCTTGTCGAAGGTGAGCCGCTCGCGCGCCACCTCTTCCGCCGGAAACGCGTTGCCGGGGCTGAAGGGCTTGGCGATCATCGGCACCACGCCCGAGAGCGACAGCTCCTCGTCGATCTCGAAGACGGCCTCGTCCCCGCACGCGACGCGGGGGTACGGCAGGTCCGTCAGCCCCTTCGCGCGATACCAGGCATACGTGATGTCGTCGGGGGCGAAGATGCCGTTCTGCGCCTCGGCTTCCGCCATCATGTTCGCGATCGTGTTGCGGAAGGCGATGGGGAGCTGGCCGTCGCGGTCGACGAGCTCTACGGCCATGCCCTGCGACTGCTTGGTTCCCCACCGGCGCAGGAGCTCGAGCACGATGTCCTTGCCCGTGACCCACGGCTGGAGCCGGCCGGTGAAGACGACGCGACGCGACGCGGCGAGCGTGAAGTAGACGGATCCCGTCGCCCAACCGAAGCCGAGCGTCGTCGAGCCCACACCGATCCCGACCGCGCCGTACGCGCCGTACGCGCGGCTGTGCGAGTCCGCGCCCGCGATGAACTGTCCCGGAAGCACCAGGCCCTGCTCGGGAAAATAGAAGTGGAAGATGCCGTCGCCGGGTGTGGCGTAGTACGGCTTCGCCAGCCCGTGCCGCTCCGCAAACTGGCGCCCGATCGCCGTCTGTCGCTCATCGTCTTCGCGGCCGGTAAAAACGAAGTGGTCGTTGGCGATCGCCGCCTGTCGCGGGAAGATCGTGTTGCCGCCGGTGATCTGGTTGAACGTGTGGATGGCAAACGGCGCCGTGCCGTCCGAGGCCGGCAGCAGATCCGCGTAGACGCGCAGCGTGGCGCCTGGCGCGACCTCGGTGTCCTTGTCTACCCGGTGCGCCCACACCACCTGCGCCGTCGTTGACATCCTTCGTGCGCGCTCGGGGTCTGCAAACCGGATAGCCGGAGCACGTTCCACCGACGCCCGGAACTCCCGTCGTCCGACGGCCACGATGCCGCCGCTCCGGCGGATCTCGTCTTCTTTGGGACTGAGCGGCACGGGTGTGTACGTCCTGCCCTGAGTCACGTTCGTGATCTGCCGCGTCCCGGGATCGAACGCGAACTCGTCTCCGTCCTGCGCGTCCGCCACCGCCTCCGGGCTCTGGACGACGTGCAGGCCGAGGTTGAGCGCGTTTCTGCGGAAGATGTCGCCCATGTTGGCGCCGCAGATGATCACCAACTCGAGCCCGACCTCGTCGGCAATGCCCTTCAGTCCCGCGGGCGACATCTCCCGCGAGCTGCCGATGGCGAAGCGGTCGCCTGCAATCACGAACGTCTCGCCGCGATGCACGCGCGCGCGGAAGTCGGGCATCAGGTAGCGGAACGCACCGGCCTTCCATCGCTCGTCGAGCGTCTCGAGGCTTTCCGAGACGCAGTCGGCAGCAGGGGTGATCTGATCGGTATCGATCGCGTCGAGCTTCTTGCCGGGACGCGTGGGGTCCCAGAAGATGAGGGCTTTGCCGCGGATCAACGGAGGTGCGGATGTCGCGAGAGCATTGGAAGCCACAGAGGATACAGAGGGATCAGCCTCAGATGACGCAGATGGGCCGGGCAGGGATTCGGGTGTAGTCCCAGATTTGAGGACGGCCGGCTTGGGGACTTGCACAACAGCTGATCGTAACAGGTACACCGATGCAGATCCCAGGCACGTGGAGTTCCACGAGTCTCGGTCGCGGCCGGACCAGTGCGAAGATCTAGATTCCGTCTCTCCGGTGCCGTCGAGACTCTTCGCGAAGCTTGGCGCGAAGCTCCTGGACGAATGCGCGCAATGAATGATCGTTTCGGCCTGCTTGGTACAGATCCATTGCGGTGACGAGCTCCGCACCAAACTCAATGCCGCCCAGCGTCGCCGGGTGTCCTGCCCTTTGCACTGCCGTTGCGAGCAACCGCTTGTAGTGGTCTCGTGCGCACTTTCTCCTGCCTACTTTCGGTCTGTGACCGACGACAGCC
>JBBITY010000502.1:0-584 GCA_037440565.1 Desulfurellales bacterium | reverse complement strand
GTACCATCGCTCCACGTGAGGATCCGGACAGGCCACAACGAGCCGAGTGGCTATGTCAGCAGCAGCGGCTTGTCGAATGTCTCGAGTCTTTGCCGCAAACGTCGAGCAGTTTCCGTCGATTCCTACAACCACAATCGCCGAAGTGCCGTGCCCAACGGAACCCGCCGTCAAAAGGCGTTGGTACAGTGTGAACTCGTCCATGTCTCGACTATGTCCGCCTCGGGCGGAGCGGACGCTTGTCCTGATGGCGATGCGCTCCTCGTCGGCTACTCTTTGAATCAATGGAGCGAGAAACGCTTCGTGAGCGCGGTCTTCTACGAAGAGCTCGATCGGAAGGCCGTCACTCATCGATCAGCCCTCGTAGCAAGAGGCTCTCGAAGAGACCATCCTCGTTGTGCGCGGTCAACGCCGCGGCGATTTCCTGGTCCTTGAACAGCGGACCTGTAACATCGAAAGGCTGCACGACCGTCTCTTGTCTGTCTCGGCGCACATTGAAAAGCGAAACGTCGGCAGGTCGTGCTCGCATGCTCTTCAAGACTGCGTCGCAAAAGAGCACGGAGTGTGTGGTGACGATGACTTGGCGG
>JBBITY010000501.1:0-2762 GCA_037440565.1 Desulfurellales bacterium | reverse complement strand
AGGCACGGGATCGGCGACGCCGAGAGGCCCGCGGCCGTCGCCGCCGCGGCGACCTTTTTTCCTGTGACAGGAAAGACCTCGATTGCCGCGCGGGTCGGATCTCCGGGAAAGGCGTAGCCCATGACCACGCGCAGATTCGCGCCGGCCTCGGCGAGCGGGCTGAGCACGTTTGCGAGCACGCCCGGGTCGTTCGCGACTTCCTTCCGCCACAATGCGACCTTCTTGACCGTCAGTGCCATGACTTGTCCCTCCCTACTCTTACGTTGTTGTTGCGACCGCAAGCGGCCTTATCCTACACCCGCACGGTGGGTCTCGTCACGCGTCCCGCACCGCCGCCGGATCCGCATTGCGACACGATGCCCTTGCCCTTCGCGAGGGGCCCACGCATGATGCGGCGGCGGGGGTTGCGCGTGAGTCTGGCGGACGCGGGGGTACTTTTCGGGGGTGGGCTACTGGCCGGCGTCTTCAATACGCTGGCCGGTGGGGGCTCGCTGCTCACGGTCCCCCTGCTGGTCTTGGTCGGTCTGTCTGGGACCGTCGCGAATGGCACCAACCGCATCGGTGTTTTTGCGCAGAGCGCCGCCGCGGCATGGCGCTTTCGCGCCAAGGAGGTATCCGGCTTTCGCCCCGCGCTGCCCGTGGTGCTGCCGATCGTTCTTGGCTCGCTGAGCGGCTCGTACGTCATCTCCCGCGTCGCCGACAGGACGTTCGAAAAGCTCTTCGGCGTGTTGATGGTGCTTTTGGTCGTGCCGATCCTGTGGGGCTCGCCGGCCGTGCGCCGCGCCGCGGCGGCGCCGCCGTGGTCGCGCCGTCGCGCCTTCTTCATCTTTCTCTGCATCGGCCTGTACGGCGGCGCGTTCCAAGCCGGCGTGGGCATCGCGCTGGTCGTGGCGCTCTCCTATGCCGGCTACGACCTGGTGCGCGCGAACAGCGTCAAGGTTGTGGTGAACGCCGCACTCACCGCGTCCGTGCTTCCAGTGTTCCTACTCCAGCGGCAAGTGGCGTGGCCCCCGGGGCTGGTGCTCGCGGCGGGATACGCCCTGGGCGGCGAACTGGGGGCGCGTCTTGCCCTGCGCGGCGGCGAGCGCATTATCCGCCCCGTGCTCGCCGCGGCGGTGGTCGCCCTGGCGGGAAAGATGATTGGCCTGTACTGAGAGCTCGTGAGGAAATCCCTCGGGGTGGAGCACTGATCCACCCCTCAAGAACGGTGCCGGTGCGCCACCGTGTCAGTCTCGAGGGCGGGAGCAGTGCTCCCGCCCTTCCGCCGGTGTTACGGCTTGCCCCGCCAAGATTTTTTCACAAGCTCTGAGTGCCCACTGCCAGGTATCAGGGATGCGGTACGGACGCCCGCGCGGTACCCCGACCCGACCGGTACCCGTCACCGGGCACCCGTCACCTATTGGCTAAAGAGAATCACGCTGCGTGCGACCTCGCCCTTTTCCATCGCGTCGAAAGCGGTGTTGATCTGATCGAGCGTGATCGTGCGCGAGATCAACTCGTCGATCTTGAGCTTCTTCTGCATGTACAGGTCGAGCAGCCTCGGCATGTCGCGGCGCATGTTGGCCGAGCCGTACAGCGAACCGACGAGCGACTTCTCCTCCAGCGGCAGGGACAGTCCGGGCACGGTGACATCCTGGCCCATCGCGGGTACGCCCACGACCACCGCCGTGCCGCCGCGCTTCGCCGCCGCAAGCGCCTGCGCGATCACCGCCGGGGCGCCGATCACTTCAAACGCGTAATCGACGCCGAGGCCCCCGGTGAGACTGCGGACGGCGTCGACCGGGTCGGCGTCCTGGGCATTCACGGTGTCGGTGGCGCCGAACTCTCTCGCCATCTCGAGCTTCTGCGGCATCAGATCGACCGCAATGATGCGCGCGGCGCCCGCGAGCAGCGCGCCCTGGATGACGTTGAGGCCGACCCCGCCGCAGCCGAAGACGGCGACCGTGTCACCAGGGCGGACCTTGACGGTGTTGATCGCCGCGCCGACGCCGGTCATCACGCCGCAGCCGACCAGACAGGCCCTGTCGAGCGGGACGTCGTTCGCAATCTTGATCGCCGCGGTGGCGCGCACGATGGTGCGTTCGGCGAACGAACCCACCCCGGCCATGCGCATGATGTCGACGCCGTCCTTTTCGTACACCGCCTCCTGCCCTTCCATGGCCGAGCGGATGTTCGCATCGCACAGGTGATCGCGTCCGCTCGTGCAGTAGTGGCACTTGCCGCAGTTCTCCACCCACGACAGGATGACGTGATCGCCCGGGCGGACGTTGGTCACCGCCTTGCCCACTTCCTCGACGATGCCGGCGCCCTCATGGCCGAGGACCACCGGCGGCGGCATCGGAAGCTTCGCCTGGATGACGGAGAGATCCGTGTGACAGACGCCGCTGGCGGCCACCTTGACGACGACCTCGTCCTCGCGCGGCGGTTTGAGTCGGACCGATTCGACCTTCAGGGGTTCGTTGAAGTTGTACAGCACTGCAGCCTTGACCATTTCTTCCTCCGTCGATGGGCATTGTGCCGGGCGCGTCAGGCCACGGCATGCGTGTCCCTACGCCGAAGGGGGGAGCGGGGTCAAACCACACACTGCGCCGACGCAGCGAGCGGCGGCTCGGCTCGTTCAAACCAGCCAGAGCAGCAGCACTCCGAAAGCGATGCGGTAGTACCCGAACGGGCGAAAATCGTGCGACTGGACGTATGCGATGAACGTGCGGATGACAGCCAGGGCAGAAAAGAAAGCGGCGATGAAGCCGGCGGTGAGGGGC
>JBBITY010000500.1:0-2765 GCA_037440565.1 Desulfurellales bacterium | reverse complement strand
GAATGGCCTCCGCGCACGTCAGCGTCGTGGCGAGCGGCGTGTTCACCTCGTGCGAGAAGCCGGAAGCGAGGGCGCCGAGCGACTCGAGCCGCTCCAGCTCCGCCAGCCGCGTCTCCTCCAGTACGCGTTCGGTGATGTCACGCCAAATCTCGACGACCTGGCAGACGTTGCCGTCCTCGTCGAACACCGGCGAGGCGTGCACCTCTTCAACGCGACCGGGCTCGCCGTTCCGCGAGGGGAGCTGGAACGTCGCGCGGTGCATTTCCCCGCTGGCCAGACACCGCGCAGCTGGGCACCCGGCCGTGCTCGCCTCGCAATGAACGGCGCCGCTCAGCGCCTCCTGGCACCGCTGGCCGTGCAGCGCTTCCGGGTGCGAGCCAAAGCGCCTGCAGAAGGCGTGGTTCGCGGCCACGATCCGGAAGTCCTGGTCGAGCACGACGAGCCCGTCGTCAACACTGTTCATCACGTTCGCGAGCTGCGATTCTCGATCTCTCACCTCGGTCACGAGCCCCAAAACCGCATTGGCCATGTCGTTGAAGTCCACCGCCAAGTCGGCGATGGTATCGTTCCCGCCCACTTCGGCGCGCTTCGTCAGATCGCCGGCCGCGATCGAGCGGGCCGTGCTGCCGAGCCTTCGGAGCCGGACCAGGATGAGGCGGCGCACGATCCAGCCGACGCTGGCAAGCAGAAGGATCCCAAGCGCCGTCGTCGCCGCGACCATCCAGCGCCGGTCGCTGGTGAGCTGTGTCTGGAGACCAGCCAGCGACACGTCCAGGATCAAGATCCCGTTCAGCCGCTCCTCGGGCTTGTGACACGAATAGCACTCGGCGCGGTTCTCGATCGGCCGTACGCTGCGCAACACCTCGCCGCCCGGTAAGTCCAGCACGGCCCAGCGGTTGCGTTCGATCGGGGCCTTCTGGTGACAGGCCATACACTCGGCCGAGTCGCGCGACACCCGCTGGCCTACCAGTTCCAGGCGGCTCGATTGCCGAATGACGCCCTCGTGATCCAGAATCATCACGTTGCGCACCTCGGGTTGCGCGCCCACCTCTTGGAGAATGTTTGCGATCAACGGGCTGTCCGCGTGCTTTTCGAGCATCTGATGGCGCAGGGCCGTCTCCAGAATGCGGTTCTGCAGCTCGGCTGCCCGGCGCTGCTCTTCCACCATGCGGTTGAAATGATGCTCGGAAAGCGCGTAAAGGCCGAGGGCCAGCAGCCCGGTCACCAGCGCCGTGATAGAAACCGAGAGTCGAAGCGTGAGGCGATTTATGCCGCCGAGACGATCCAAACGTCCGTGCTCCCGACGGCAAATACTCTAGACCGGCGAGAAATCACAGTCCATCGCTCGACGAGAAGGGTTCAAGGTTTCGAGGGTTCAAGGGTTCCGCAAGAGCGGAGCGAACAACGGCCCCGTTTGGCAACGCCGCGGTAGGGGTGATAGGGAACTGCGACACACGTACGAGATCCGGTGGGACAGGCGAGGGAAACGGTTGGAAATGCGTCAGAGGGGAAAGCTCCACGCGGTGGTGTGGCAGGCAGCTTCGCTGTTCGTCCTGGCCCCCGCCCTCGGGACCGCCCGGGCACATCCGCTGCAGCCGACGTTGCTCGAGCTGCACGAGCGGGGTGATGGGCACGTCGAGGTGGCGTGGAAGAGATCGCTACTGAGAGTGCCCGGCGTGGACGTTCAGCCGGTTCTGCCGCCGGACTGTCAGTCGCTGGCGGCTCCCGAGGACGCCGTAGAGGCCGACAGCGTGACCACGCGCTGGACGATGCAGTGCGGGTCCGCCGGCTTGGTCGGCCAGCGCCTCGGCTTCATGAGCCTCGATGAAGCGAAGATCGACGGGTTGGTGCGCGTCACCCTGGCCGACGGGCGCGTCGTGCGCGGCGTCGTGCGCGCGGCGGAGCCGTTCTTCACAGTCCCGGAACGCGAGCGACCCCTCGATATCGTTCGCGGCTACGTCGTGATCGGGATTCAGCACATCCTCGGCGGACTCGACCACCTGTTGTTCGTCACGGGCCTGCTCCTGTTGGTCGGCGACACCGCGTTGCTGGTCAAGACGATCACCGCCTTCACCGCCGGGCATAGCGTGACGCTGTCGCTGGCTGTGCTCGGCTTCGTGCATATTCCGCAGCGGCCGATCGAGGTGCTGATCGCGTTGAGCGTCTTCGTGCTGGCCGTCGAGCTCTCGCGCGAGGCCAGTGGGCCGGCGACGTTGATGCGCCGCCGCCCGTGGGGCATGGCGCTGCTTTTTGGGTTGTTGCACGGGCTGGGCTTTGCCGGGGCACTGGCGGAGGTGGGACTGCCGCAGGCGGACATTCCGCTGGCGCTCTTTTCGTTCAATCTCGGCATCGAGATCGGGCAGCTCGTCTTCGTGTTGGCGTTGCTCGCGCTCGGTGCGCTGCTGCGCCCCGTCCGCTTGCACCTGCCGCGCTGGGCTGAGTGGGTCCCCGTGTACGCGATGGGCTCGCTCGCCGCGTTCTGGTGCTTTGAGCGCACGGCCGCCCTCCTGCTGTGACGAGGCGACTGCGGGCTTGGGAAAAAATTCACCCAGGGGCGGGAAGCAAGAGCGACCAGCGGGCGGGAGCAGTGCTCCCGCCCTTCGTAGGGGCGCCCGGCCGTGCGCCCCTACGGGCACCGTTCTCGAGGGGTGGAGCATTGCTCCACCCCGAGGGATTTTTTCACAAGCTCTGCAGCCCGGCGCCGTTTACTGCGGCGCTACGGCAGCGTGATCAGGTCCGGCTCTTCGCGGTCGCCCTGGAAGTGG
>JBBITY010000499.1:1548-2786 GCA_037440565.1 Desulfurellales bacterium | reverse complement strand
GAGGCCCTCCTGCAGGACGCGCTCCAGCGCCTGCAGGGGGTTCGGCCCGCGCGCGCCTATCCGATCCGCGCCTACCGCTGGCACGCCGCGCTGCCGGCCCTCGGCGCCCTTGCCGCGGCCATCTTCCTCCTCGGCAACTCGCTCGTCTTCGTCGGCGAACAGGAACGGCGCGACCGCGAGGAGCTCCGGCAGGCCGCCGAACAGGTCGAGCGCGTCGCCAAGCCGCTTCTCGCCCGGGGCGACAACGCCTCGCAGGAGGAGAAGGACCTCGCACGGGCGCTCCAGCGTTTCTCGCGCGACCTGGAGCGGGGGCGCCTGCCGAAGGCCGACGCGCTCGCCAAAGCCAACGAGCTGGCAAGGCAGGCTGACGAGCTGGCCCGCAAGCGGTTCGAGCGCGCGGAGGAGTCGGCCTTGAACGCGCAGACCGCCCTCGCCAAGCTCGCCCTCGAGGAACAGCGAAGGGAGACCGGCAAGCTCCCACCGATCAACCCGGAGGACCTCGCCCTCCAAACCTCCGGCGACGAGCTCCAACGGCAACACGACGCCCTCCAGGAGCGGATGGACGCACTCCGAGAGCAGATGGCGTCGGGCCACCTCACCGCTGAGCAGATGGCCGAGCTGCAAGCCGCAATGGACCAGCTAACGCGACAGATGCGGGAAATGGAGCTGTCGCAGAAAGCGCGGGAATTCCTGGAACGCCTCGCCCGCCAGCCGGAATACCGCGAGCTGCTCGAAATGCTGCGGAAGCTCCAGCAGGCCGCGCGGGACGGACAGAACGGCGACCCCGGCCTCACCGAGGAGCAGATCAAAGAGATGATCAAGCGGCTCGAAGAGCTCGCCGACCGGCTCAAGACCGACGAGCAGCTCCGCGAGTTCATCGAGAGGCTGAAAGAGGCGGCGAAGAACGCGGAGTACGGCTGAAGCGGCTGCGGGCTGGGAGGCAGTTTGCTCGCCGCGCTTGGGCTGGGAAACGGGGGACGCTCGAAGGACGACTTCTTCGCCGACACGGGCCGGGTGCCGACATCAGAGAACGAACAGACGATCGAGGCGCAAACCGATCCGCACGCCGTCCGGGGGCAGCGGTCGGCTCAGGGCACGGAAACCTATATCGAAGTCCGCAGCCCTTCCGGCGTCGGTCAGCGGTCGTCCACGCCTTACTCCAACGTGCTCCCGCAGTACAGGAAGAAGGCCGAGGAGGCAATCCGGCGTGAGGAGATCCCCAAGCGGCGCCAGAAGCG
>JBBITY010000499.1:761-1527 GCA_037440565.1 Desulfurellales bacterium | reverse complement strand
CTCGCTTCAGTCGGGTGACTAGCAGGGCCGGACGACGCGCGGCGCTAACTGTGTTGTAGCGCAGTGCGCACGACGGGAGCGCCTATGACGAAGAAGACGATCCGCTGCGGCATTGTCGGTTCCGGATTTGCCGCCGACCTGCACTTTCACTCGTTGCTGAGCGTGAGCTGTGCGAATGTCGAAATCGCGGGAGTGTACAGCCCGACGCAGGAGCGCCGAGAGGCGTTCGCGCGGGAGCGCGGGATTCAGGCGTTCCCTTCGCTGGAGAGCCTGATGGACGAGGTGGAGGTGGTCCACGTTTGCTCGACCGCTGCGTCGCACGAGTCTGTGGCGGTCGCCGCGCTGGAACGCGGCAAGTTCCCCATCGTCGAGAAGCCGCTGACCGGCTTCTTTCCCGAGGATGGGAGAACAGCGCCGAAGGAACGGGCGCTCGATGGGGCGATGGCGAGTATCGAACGCATGATGGCCGCGGAGAGGGCGAGCACGGCACGAATCCTGTACGCCGAGAATTGGGTGTACGCCCCGGCTGTGCAGAAGGAACGCGAGATCATCGAGAAGACCGGCGCGCAGATTCTCTGGATGCACGGGGAGGAGTCGCACTCCGGATCGCACTCGCCGGCCTACGGTTATTGGCGGCAGTCGGGAGGGGGATCGCTGATCGGAAAAGCGTGCCATCCACTCACAGCGGCTCTGTACTTGAAACGCATCGAAGGCGCGACGCAGCGTGGCTCTCCCATCCTCCCGGCGACGGTTTCGGCGCGGGTGC
>JBBITY010000499.1:0-725 GCA_037440565.1 Desulfurellales bacterium | reverse complement strand
AGTCCTACCGCGACGAAGGGCATCTACGCACGGATTACTATGATACAGAGGATTTTTCGATGACACATGTGGTCTTCGAAGACGGCGCCGTGGCCGATATCGTCGCATCGGATATCGTGTTGGGAGGCGTGCATAATTGGATTGAGGTGACTGCCAACAATCACCGCACCATCTGCAACATCAATCCTAACACCGCCATGCAGACGTACAATCCCGTGGATGCGAATTTCCATGACATCTACGTAGTGGAGAAGACAGGCACGAAACAGGGATGGTCTTCCCCTTCGCCGGATGAGCACTGGTTCACGGGTTACCCGCAAGAGATCGATGCGTTCTATCGGACCATCGCGTACGACGCTCCCCTCCACAGCGACAGCTCGCTCGCGGCGTCCTGTATCGCCACCATCTACGCCGCCTATCTCTCAGCGGAACGCGGCGGCGCTGAGACACCTATCCCCTCCACAACCGGGACAGAGGAATGAGGTTCAAGGAATGAGCACTCAAACGGCACTGGATGCGGAACGCAATCTACTACTCGAATCGCAGAGGAAAGGCGCCGCGGCCACGCTCGGCGCATATGTGAAGCTGTCAGGTCCCGGCTGGCTGCAGAGCGCGATCACGCTGGGAGGCGGATCGCTGGCAGGCAGCTTGTATCTCGGCGTGCTTGGTGGCATGTCATTGTTATGGCTGCAACCTCTTGCGATGATATTGGGTATCATCATGCT
>JBBITY010000498.1:0-2804 GCA_037440565.1 Desulfurellales bacterium | reverse complement strand
GAAGCGCGGCTCCACGTCCTTGCCCATGAGGGTCTGAATCGTGTCGTCGGTCTTCGCGTCGTCGTCGACGGCGACGCGCAGCAGGGTGCGGCGGGCGGGGTCGAGCGTGGTTTCCTTGAGCGTCGCCGGATTCATCTCGCCCAGGCCCTTGAAGCGTTGGACCACGGCAGTCTTCCCGTTTGCGCTGGCGAGGATACGGTCGCGGTCGGCGTCGTCGAGTGCCCAGTGGACCTTTTTGCCGAGTTCGATCTTGTAGAGGGGCGGCTGGGCGATGAACAGATGGCCGCGTTCGATGAGCGCGCGCATGTGCCGGTAGAAGAACGTGAGCAGCAGGGTGCAGATGTGATGGCCGTCGGAGTCGGCATCCATGAGCAGGCAAATCTTGTGATAGCGCAGCTTGGCCGGATCGAAGTGCTTGCCGGTGCCGCAGCCGAGCGCGGAGATGATGTCGTTCAACTCGCGGTTGCTGAGCACCTTGGTCAGCGACGCCTGCTCGGCGTTGAGCACCTTGCCGCGCAACGGCAGGATGGCCTGGAACTCGCGGTCCCGCCCTTGCTTGGCCGAGCCGCCTGCCGAATCACCCTCGACCAGGAACAGCTCGCTCGCGCGCGGGTCCGTCGAGCTGCAATCGGCCAGCTTGCCGGGCAGGTTGAGGCGGTGCGACACGGCGGTCTTCCGCTGCACGCTTTCCGCCGCGGCGCGCGAGGCCGTCCGCGCCCGGGCGGCGAGGATGACGCGCTCGGCGATCGCGTTGGCCTGGGTGCGGTTGTGAAGCAGGTGGTTTTCGAGGTTCGTGCGGATGAAGTTGTCGATCGGCGCTGTGACCTCGGGATTGTTGAGCCGATCCTTCGTCTGGCCCTGGAACTGCGGCTCCTGCAGATACAGACTGAGGATGGCCACCAAGCCCTCGCGGATATCTTCGGCGGCGATCGCCAGCCCTTTCGGAACCAAGTCCTGGACGTTGAGATAGTTGCGCACCGCTTTGGTGAGGCCGTTTTTCAGCCCCGCCTCGTGCGTCCCGCCCGAACCGGTGGGGATGCCGTTCACGAACGACAGGACCGCTTCATCGGTGGCTTCAGTCCAGACCAGTGCGCACTCGATGATCATGCCGTCCTTGCGTTCGGCGTAAAACGGCTCGGCGATCGGCTTCTTGCCGCGGTCGGCGACGAGCTTGTTGATGTATTCGGCGATGCCCTGCTCGTGGCGGAACGTTTCCGTCGTGCCGCCTGGCTGGTTCTCGAACACCAGCGTGAGACCGCGGTGCAGGTACGAGCGCGACTCCAAGCGTTCGCGGATGACCTCGGGTTTGAACGCCGTTTTCGGGAAGATCTGTGGATCGGGGGTAAACGTGATCGTCGTGCCCGAGCCGCGCGCGGGACCGACCTTCTTGAGCTTGCCGGTCGCCACGCCGCGGGCGAAGGACTGCTCCCAGAGGAAGCCGTCGCGCTTTACGCGCGCGGTCATCGACGCGGCGAGCGCGGTGACCACCGAGGCGCCCACGCCGTGCAGGCCGCCGGCATGGTAGTAGTTGCGGTGCTCGAACTTGCCGCCGGCGTGCAGGGTGGTGAGGATCAGCTCCAACGCCGGGCGCTTGTGCTTCGGATGGATATCGACCGGAATGCCGCGGCCGTTGTCGCTCACGGTGATCGTCTGGCCGTCCTTGTGCAGCGTCACCGCGATCCGATCGCAATAGCCGTTCATCGCCTCGTCGACCGCATTGTCGAGCAGCTCCCAGACGAGGTGGTGCAGTCCCGTGCTGTCGACCCCGCCGATGTACATGCCGGGGCGCCTGCGGACCGGTTCGAGCCCTTCGAGAACGGTGATGTCTTTGGCGGTGTACTTCTGCGCCATACCCACGCTGTCAGCGATGAGCGGTCGGCTGTCGGCTCTTTGGTGGTGGTGGGGGGTTGGACTTGAAAACGATGCGGAGTGCTGACCCCGACGCCCCTGCCGCTCCCTCCTGTCAGCGGCGGAAGAGTGCCACAGCGGCGCGCGACATTCCAGAGGGGCGAGGAGGACGCGCCCGGAGGTCGCGTTCCGCCCATGCGCGCCAAAACCCCTCTCCCGCATTACCCGCGGAAGAGAGTGAGGGTGAGGGTTCCTTGGGCACGGCTCCGGGCGACAGCCATTTTCATCGTCCTCGGGTGCCGGCCTGGGCGAAGCGACGTTTGAGGGCTAATTCGCTGACGCGGGTTGTCTTAGCGGGACCGACGACTGGGCGAGCGCGCTGGGATGAGAGGCGCCGGGATGAGAGGCATAAGGAAGGGGGGCAAGGTCGTCCTCATCGAGGCTCTGCTCCACCATCACAAGCTCAGGGGTGAAAAATCGCGACCAGGCTGGTGACCCGAGGGGCGGAGCGGGGGTGCTGAAGAGGAGCCACACGGTGGCGAGGACGATGCTGGCGAGCGACGCCCAGCGAAAAAACACCGCGCTCACGTCGAGCGGCTCGGGAGCGGGACGGCGTTGGCGCCGTTGCCAGGCTCGTGCGGCGCGAGTGCAGGTTGCGCAGCGGCAACCGCTCCCGTTTCCGGTGGGGCGTTGTTCCCGCGGAGGCACGGCCGTCGGCCGCCGCACGGCACATGCCAGGCGAAATGCTACCCAAATTGGGGCTGGCGGGGGCTGTATCCCTGGCGAGAAACGCACGCCGCGGCGAACGCTTGCCGTCGAGATCGAGGGGCAAGTGTGAAAACGACACAAATGCAACTACGTCCCTGTCCCCGCCGGCTGACGTCTCGGCGTCGTAGTCCTGTGGCGAGCACGGACCAAATCGCGCAGGGCTTCGTGCGCCTCGTCCGGCACCCACA
>JBBITY010000497.1:0-2807 GCA_037440565.1 Desulfurellales bacterium | reverse complement strand
GCCAGCGCGGATCGAGTTCGACGGTACAGACGGCGTCGGATTCGCGGGCATTTTGTCGAATCGGCCGTTTATGGGGACGAGCGACGACATACGTCGCTACGCTGTTCATTCATCTCTAACCCTCAGGCTGTTGAGCATCGCCGGGGCGGCGTTGCTGCTCACCCTCGTGCTGGGGAGCGAGGCTCGCCCCGCGACGTTCACCGTCAACTCCCTCGGCGACGACTGGGACAGCTACGCGCTCGATGGCATCTGCGACACCGCCCACCGGCCCGACCTCGATCCCCGTCCCTCCCAACGGCATCTGCACCCTGCGCGCCGCCCTCAACCAGGCCGACGCTAATGCCGGTCTGGACGCTGTGGAGTTCAGTGTCGCCGGCACCATAACCCCGTGGAACAACCTGTCCGCCAGCGACGCCGTGGTCATCGACGGCTACTCGGCGCCCGGCGCCCGACCCAACACCAACCCCGTCTGGATGCAAAGCAACGCCGTGATCACCGTCGTTCTGGATGGACGGCTCAGCGCTGGAGGGTACATCACGGTCAACAACGACAGCACGGTGCGGGGGCTCTCCAGCGTGAACTTCACTACCGGCATCAGGGCCGAAGGCCATGGCAACACTATTCAGGGAAACTTCGTCGGCGTCTATCCCAACGGCGACGTGGCCGGCAATGCCTATTACGGTGTCCCGGTTCAACGCCGCACCCTCGTCCATTGTGACGCCGTTGTCTATGTTGCCACTGATGACGTTGCCCATCCCGGGGTCCGAGCCACCGATGTTGTTGAAGGCCGCCGAGTTGGCGACCTTGTGCCCTGCCCGACGATTCGGCCGTCTTGTTTCGCCGTGGCTTGCGGGAGCTGCATCGAGAATCCGCGGTGTGCACCGGACGAGGCGTGCGTTGCCACTTCCGGACCCCTTGCTGGACGCTGCTCTTGCGCGACACTGACGCCAACACCAACCGAGGTCAGAACTGTTACTCCAGCACCGACCGACACGCCAGGCTCGACAGCCACCGCGACCGCCACGCTCCCTGGAACACCGGCGCCGACCACACGCCGCACGCCTTCTCCCGGCCCAACATCGATCGCCTGCGTGGGCGACTGCGACGGTGACCTGCTCGTCACCCCCGAGGAGGTAGAGAGCGTCATCGCCGTCATCTTCGATCCCGAAGCTTTCCAAGATTGCCCGGCCTTCGAGAGCGGTCGCGTGGGGGCGGCGGATCTCGTCGCAACGGTCAGGAACGCGGTGGGTGGTTGTCCGTAAAATTCGGGTCTTCACGGCATCTTCGGCCGGCGATTCAACAGTGCCGGGGCGGCGCTGGGCACCGAATTCCAGGTCAACAGTTACACCGGATACAGTCAATGCCGCCGGGCCACTCTCTGGCGCGGCGGCAAAGAACTTGAAACCTCCAAACACGCGCCGGGCGGCGCGGGGATTGCGCGGAGGACGCCAGAGTGTAACGTTCATGTGTACACATGCAAAAGCGCGCCTCGATCGTGGAAGCGCGGCGTGATCTCGGACGGCTGGCGGAGGAGGTGCGGCGGACGGGCCAGCCGGTCGTGCCGACGCGGCGGGGACACGCCGTCGCGCAGATCGTGCCCGAACCCAGGCGCCAAGCGACTTGGCGCCGCTCGCGCGACGCCTTCGCGGAACTGCGCGGCACGGTTCGACGCCACCCCGAGGGATTCTTTCACCAGGAGCGCGGGCGCGCTTGACGAAAGCTTTCTCCGCCGCGTACAAGTGCCCCGGTTATTCGTCCGGATCGGCTTCGTCAAAAACAATCCGGGGCTCGAGAGAACGGCCCGCCTAATCCGCCTTCGCGTCCTCAGGCGGCACGGCAATGGCGGGCAGCTTCTCGATGATTCGCTGTGGGTCGGGCTGATAGTAGCGGCGCGCCTCGGGCAGCCAGAAGCGGATGTTGCTCTGCCGCGTACCGTAGCTCGGATGCGTGGACAGCCACTCCGGCGGGGCCTTGCCCTTTCCGCGTGCTTCCATGCGCTTCCACAGCGCAAACGCCGCTTCCGGGTCGTAGCCGGCTTTCGCCATCAGGATGAGGCCGATGTGATCCGCCTCGGACTCCTGCGAGCGGCTGAACGGCAACATGAGGCCCACCTGCGCGCCAAGGCCGTAGGCTTGTAAAACGGCGTCGTGCGTCGCCGGGCTTTTCCCGCCCATTGCCACCGACAGACCCACAGCCCCGAGCTCCAAGAGCAGTCCTTGGCTCATTCGCTCCGCTCCGTGGCGCGCCAGCGCGTGCGCCACCTCGTGGCCCATGACCGCGGCGAGACCCGCCTCGTCCTCCGCCACCGGGAATAGACCCGTGTATACCGCCACCTTGCCGCCGGGCAGCGCGAAGGCATTCGCGGTGCGCGGGCTGTCGATCACTGTAAACTCCCACTGGTACGTCGGCTTGTCGGCGGCGCGGGCAATCCGCTCGCCAACGCGCTGCACGAGCCCGGTCACGGCCGGATCGGTGACGATCTTTTCCTTCTTGAGGACCTCTTTGTACGCAGACATGCCAAGCTCGATGTCCTGACCCTCGCTGAGCAGGATCAACTGGCTGCGCTGCGTGTACGGAACGGTGGTGCAGGCGCAGAGGACTGTCGCCAGAAGGCCGGTCACGACGACGCGCGGAATTCGTTTCAATGCCATCGGCGGTTCTCACCCCCAACGCATGATAACTCTTTACAAGCGAGGTTCCATTCATTCGATGCGAGCTTCGCCCTGCACCGAGCGAGGGCAAAACCAGCCAGCGAGCCGGTGAGCCCGAGAGTCGAAACAAAGGGCCGCCACCTTGCGAAGGCCGGC
>JBBITY010000496.1:1889-2809 GCA_037440565.1 Desulfurellales bacterium | reverse complement strand
ATGCCGGTGCCCGCTATACGGCCGAGCACATTCCGCGCGCCCGCTTCGTGGGCTACCCCAGCGGGGGTCACGTGTGGGTCGGACATCAGCAGGAGATGATGTCCGCGGTCGCGGCATTCCTGCGGGATAACCCGTGATCGACTCGGCCGCCACCTGACGTTCGTCGGCGCCCAGATTCCCGAGCATCCGCGGATCTTCGCGCGCTGCGTTGAGCAGCCTGCGCGCCTGCGTCTGGTCCAGGTACTCACGGTCGGCAACCCCGGCCACCCCTGCACAACGCCGCACTGCGCATGACGCGACTTGCATGAGCGCGATAGTCCCGCCGCGAACGGGCGGGTAGAATCGCCGCCATGGGTGCTACCGCCACTACCATACTGATCGTCGACGACGATCCGACCTTGCTCAGGCTGCTCGGCATCCTGCTGCGTGAGGAAGGCTATCGCGTGCTCGCGGCGGACAGTGCCGAGCAGGCGCTCGCCCTGCTCGCCGCGGAAAAGCCCAATCTGCTGCTCACCGACCTGCGCATGGGTGGCATGGACGGCCTGGCGCTGTTCGAAGCCGTGCGCCGCACCTTTCCCTTGCTGCCCGTCATCATCCTCACCGCCCACGGCACCATCCCCGAGGCGGTGGAGGCGATGCGGCGCGGTGTCTTCGGCTTCATCACCAAACCCTACGAGGTGCAGACGCTGCTCGCCGAAGTGCGCAAGGCGCTCGCCGCGGACATGCCGCTGCCCGATCTTGCCGAGTCGCAGATCGTCACACGCAGCCCGCTCATGCAGTCCATCCTGGAAGAGGCGCGCGTCATCGCCGCGACCGACGCCAGCGTGCTCATCCTCGGCGACACCGGCACCGGCAAGGAACTGCTGGCGCAGACCGTACACGACTGGAGCCCGCGGCGCGATGCGCCCTTCGTCGCAGTC
>JBBITY010000496.1:0-1866 GCA_037440565.1 Desulfurellales bacterium | reverse complement strand
CCCGAGCAGTTGCTCGAGTCCGAACTGTTCGGCCACGTTAGGGGCTCCTTCACCGGCGCCACGCGCGACCGCCGCGGTCTGTTCCAGGAGGCCGAGGGCGGCACCGTCTTCCTCGACGAGATCGGCGACATGCCGCTGCCGCTGCAGGTGAAGCTGCTGCGCGTGCTGCAGGAGCGCGAAGTGCGGCCGGTGGGGGCGAACCGCAGCACCCCGGTCGACGTGCGCATCTCCGCCACGCACCGCAACCTCGAAGCCGAGATCGAGGCGGGCCGCTTCCGCGAGGATCTCTACTATCGGCTCAACGTGGTGAACCTCGGCCTGCCCCCGCTCGCCGAGCGGCGCGAGGACATTCCGCTGCTGGCAACGCACTTCCTTTCCGCGCTTTCGCAGAAATACCGCAAGAAGGTGAACGGCTACGCCGCCGACGCCATGGAGGTCCTGCTCAGGGCGGCCTGGCCCGGCAACGTGCGACAACTCTTCAACGTCGTCGAAAAATGCGTGGCACTGTCCACCACGCCGATTATTCCCCTCACGCTCATCGAGCGGGCGCTCAACCGGCCCGGCGAAGACATGGCCTCGTTCGACGACGCGCGCCGTGCCTTCGAACGCGACTACCTTGTGCAATTGCTCAAGATGACATCCGGCAATGTCACCAACGCGGCCCGCATCGCCAAGCGCAACCGCAGCGACTTCTACACGCTGCTCAACCGCCACCAGATCGACCCCGCCCATTTCAAGGGCTGACGTCGCTATACGCGTCCGTATTCACCAACATCGCAACATCCTGTTTTACCCGTTTATTTTCCAATGACGCAAAACGGCTGTTGGCGAATGCCAACAGTCTGTCCGGGTTCCATTTGGTCCGAGAACGGCCAACAGAGTGTTTTCATGACACTTTTATCTCTTGGCACAGCGGCTGCTCAGGTGAAGCCAAGCCCAGCGAATGCCGGGTCCATCGAAACCACCGAGAGGAGAGACGTCATGAAAACTCATACCGCAGTCGCTGCCCTGATCGCCGTCCTTTGCCAAACCGCCTTCGCCGGTGACAACTATTGGAACAACATCGACAACAGCTTCACCAATATGCTCAACCACGAGCCGTATGCAGGCCCGACCGCTGTCACCGTGCAGCTCGGCGTGAAGGATCCCGTGGAACTTGCCCTTCATGCGCCCGGCGTCGATAGCACCGGAGCTGTCCGGGACACCTATTTCGCCAACATCGACGCCAGCTTCGCCGCCATGCTGAACCATGAGCCCTACGCCGGCGAGACCGGCGTCACCGTGGCCCGCGCACGGGACCACCGCGTCGACCGCCTGGTCCACGCCCTTGTCCAGGAGCAGACCCAGCGCGTCAAGCTCGCTGCCACGCGGAACGAAAGCGCCGTGAAGTAAGGCAGGCCCCAATGCGACCGGGCCGGCGATGTGCCGGCCCGGTTCTGCGCGTCCTCGCCGGCCGCGCTGCGCCGGAAAAAGTCAGCCTCCGCGCGACGGCGAGTCGAGCAGGCGCGTGATCGCCGCGCGCAACTCGTCGAGCTCGAAAGGTTTGGCGATGTATTCGTCGGCGCCCTGAGCGAGACCGCGGTGGCGCGTGTCCTTCTCGGCGCTGGCGGTGAGGATGCAGAAGGCGATATGTCTCGTCGCGGGATCGCCGCGCACCTCCTTCAGCACGGCGAAGCCGTCCAGATCCGGCATCATCAGGTCACAAACGATAAGCTGCGGACAGTGTTCCCGCGCCGCAGCGATGCCGGAGCGACCGTTGTCGGCTTCGATCACCTCATGCCCCTCCATTTGCAGGAAGCGCCGCAGGTTGGCGCGGATGGCGTCCTCGTCCTCGATGATCAGGATCTTGCTCATGGACTCCGTTCC
>JBBITY010000495.1:655-2810 GCA_037440565.1 Desulfurellales bacterium | reverse complement strand
TACCGAGATAGGCGAAGAAAAAGCGAAGTATAACGGGGAGGACGCCCTCGGTGATTCCCGCTTCTTCGCTACGCGTCGCGCAAATCCTGAGCCGCACCCCCGGTCTTCTCCGGGGTCTTCAGGCAGGGACTTGTCTTCCGAAAGTCCCGACCGGCCTGGTCGATCTCGATCGACTGCTCACGGGAGGACTCCCTCGAGGTGCCGTGACGGAGTTGGTGGGGGCTGGATCCTCGGGGCGAACGACGTTGGCCAATTCCGTCACTGCCGCCGTCACCTCCGCTGGTGATTTCGCGGCGTGTATCGATCTTCCAGACGCCTTCGATCCTCGACACGCCCACCTTGCCGGAATCGACATCGGTCGATTGCTCTGGGTGCGCCCTCTCGATCTCCGAAAAGCTTTGCAGGCAGCCGAGCACGTGCTGAGCACGGGTGGATTCAGCCTCGTGCTCCTCGATCTGGACGACCCACGCCGTCCGCACCGCTCGATTCCAACTGGGGCTTGGCTACGACTCGCCCGCGCCGCCGCCCACAGTCGATGCGCGGTCCTCGTCACCACTGTTCACGGCATTACGGGAACGTTCGCGGCTCTCCGGCTCGAAACCGAACGCCGAGGTGTGACCTTTCTCGACGGGACCGGATCCTTTCCCCTGTTCGACGGCTTCACCAGCATCGTTCATCTGCGAAAGACTCGCCTTGGCTGCGCCGGTGGGACGGCTGCAGTATCAGCAGCAACCACAGCATGAGCCATGGCACGTATCGTGTGCCTTCTGATTCCCGATCTGCCGATTGCAGCATTGCTGCGTATCGATCCCGATCTATGCGGGACATCGCTCGCCGTCACTGAAGATCGCGGTCCGCGCAGTCTCGTCATCGCCCTTTCCCCGGAAGCCCAGGCAGCCGGTCTGCGTCTTGGGATGACGGCAGTGCAAGTCCGTGCAGCCTGTCCCGACATCGTCATACGTCCTCACTCGATCGCCGCTGTCCGAGCAGCAGGGCAAGCCCTCGCCGACGTGGCAGAGACCGTCAGTCCGCGTGTCGAGTTGCATGAAACCGGTCGGGTCTTCCTCGACGTCACCGGCAGCGCCGCGCTCTGCGCTTCCGAGAGCGAACTCGCCACCATATTGGTTGCTCGTGCGAGCCGCCAGGGACTGACGGCGCATGTCGGAGTCGGAAGCTCGAAAATCGTCGCCGACCTCGCCGCTCGCTCGAGCAAGGGGGTACGCATCGTTCCCTCAGGTGAGGAGTGCGCATTCCTGACCCCGCTGCCCATCAGCGTGCTCGACCCCGACCCCATCCTCGCAGCCGTCCTCGCAAACTGGGGCATCCGCGCGATCGGCGATCTGTTGCGCATACCGGCAGGCGAGCTCGGACATCGACTCGGCCCCTCCGGTGCACGCTTGATCCGACAAGCCCGTGGCGAAGATGACGTGCCGCTTCGTAATCGACCGAGACCAGACTCTTTCGTCGAGGCCATCGATCTCGACTACGCGGCCGATCAAATCGAGCCGCTCCTTTTCCTGCTGCATCGGCTGATCGACCGCATCGCAAGCCGCTTGGCCCTGCAGGGATATGCATGCGCGGCGCTAGGCATCGGGCTCTCCCTCGTCAATGGCGAACGCGACACGCGACAAATTTCCATGGCCGCGCCGACCAGTGAACCCAAGCTCCTGCTCAGCTTGATCCGCAGCCACCTCGAACGACAACCACCGGCGCACGAAGTGACCGCGCTGATGGTGACCGCAGTCCCGGAATGCCCGCGTCCAGTCCAGCTGAATTTCTTTCGATCTGCAGGCCCTTCTCCCACTGCACTCACAACGACGATGGCACATCTCGCGATGCTCTGTGGACCGGAACGGATCGGCACCCCGATGCTCGTCGATTCGCACCGCCCAGACTCCATCGCCATGACGGCCTTCCCGCAGAAAACGAACTCGCCACCATCGAAACTCTCGTCGGCATCCTCGTCCAACGCGCAGGTAGCGCTGCGGGCTTTCCGTCCCGCAACCCCTCTCGAGGTGTTCGAGAGCGCTGGCCGGCTCGACTATGTACGCGGACGTGGCTTCGGGGGGCGAGTGGTCAACCTCGCCGGCCCATGGCGGCTCCGTGGGGAATGGTGGACGGCCGATCCTTATGCGCGGGAGTACTACGATGTCGA
>JBBITY010000495.1:0-635 GCA_037440565.1 Desulfurellales bacterium | reverse complement strand
TACCACGATCTCTCGATGCGACGCTGGAAGGCAGACGGCATGTATGATTGACGACGCGTCGTCCTACGTCGAGCTCCGCTGCCGGAGTGCTTTCAGCTTCCTCGAGGGAGCGTCACTGCCCGAGGATCTCGTTGCTCGCGCTGCCACGCTCGGCCACGACGCCATAGCGATCGGCGATCGAGATGGTGTGTATGGCGCCCCTCGAACGTTCAAAGCAGCACGCGCTGCAGGTCTTCGACCCATCATAGGCGCCGACATCGCCATCAGCGACGGGCGTCTCTATCTCCTCGCCATCGATCGCCACGGTTATCGCAATCTCTGCCGTCTGATCACGAAGGGGAAACTCGGCGCTCCGCCTGGCGCGTACCAGCTCGGTTGGAGCGACCTCGAAGATCATGCTGCCGGATTGATCGCGCTCGCGACCGGAGGCGCCGATCGTGTGCTCGGCGCCTGCCGAGATCCCTCGGCGCGATCGATTTTCGATCGCCTCCGGGCGATCTTCGGTCCAAGAGATCGCCTCTATCTTGAAATTCATCGTCACCTCGACTGCGATCAGGAACGGCTGACACGGCGCCTGATCGCGCTGGCACGCTCGGCAGACGCCCCCCTCGTCGCCACCAACGACGTGCGGCATG
>JBBITY010000494.1:1402-2811 GCA_037440565.1 Desulfurellales bacterium | reverse complement strand
CAGGTGGACAACACCGTGCAGTACGCCTACGGCGGCGACCTGCAAGGCAACGTCTGGCGTTTCGACATGAACAACGCCGACACCGCCCAGTGGAAGGTCAAGAAGCTCGCGACGCTGGTCGATGGCACCGGCACCGCCCAGCCGGTCACGACGGAACCGGAACTGGCCAAGATCGTCATCAATGGCGCCGAGAAGCGGTTCGTGTA
The DNA here is from genome assembly GCA_037440565.1 of Desulfurellales bacterium. Lineage (GTDB taxonomy): Bacteria > Desulfobacterota > Binatia > HRBIN30 > CADEER01 > JBBITY01. The sequence goes on along the minus strand of JBBITY010000494.1, from coordinate 2,605 downwards.
CGTCGGAACGGGCAAGTATCTGGGCGATTCCGACGTGTCGACCACGCAAACACAGACCATGTACGCACTGGTTGACGACCTGAGCAACCCCGCGGGGGACACCGCTGTCATCACCCCGCTGCGCAGCAACCTGCAACAGCAGACGCTGACCACCAGCGGCTCAACACGCAGCTCGACGGAGAACGCTGTCGATTACGGGATGAAGAAGGGTTGGTACGTGGATCTGCCGGCGAGTGGCGAGCGGGTCAATACCAATCCGGTGCTCGCTCTGGGCGCACTGATCTTCACCAGCAACATCCCCAATACCGACGTATGCACGCCCGGCGGCAGCAGCTGGTTGAACGTGTTCGACTACAAGACCGGCAGCGTGGTCAACTACGTCGATCCCATAACCAACTCCACCGTTTGGCTTTCGACCTCCCTCGGCAACGCGCTTGCCAGCCGTCCGGTCCTCATCCAGCTTACGGGCGGTAAGGTAAAGGTGCTCGTCCGCAAATCCGATGCCACCACCGTCGCCGAAGCCGGACCGCCCACCGGAGGCGTGACGACTTCGCGGCGGGTATCCTGGAAGGAGATCACGGGCGAATAACGCTTGCCCGTGCGCCCTGCAAGATGCACAGTGGCCACCGAAATCGACCAGTAGCCGGCCGGGCTAGCCCCGGCCGGCGTCGCCTGCCACTCTGCCTGGCCGCTTCGGCCTCGCTACACCTGGCGCTGGCGCTGCTGATCGGCCCCGCACCGTCGAGTGCGGGAGCCAATGGCAGCGTGCCGATAGCGCAGCGCCATGGCATCACCGCTGTGCTCGTGTCGCGCAGCGCCACCGCAAGCGCGGCACCGGACGCCGAACTGGCAGCGAACACTCCGACCGATATGGCGGTGCCCGTCGCATTGGAACAGATCGATGTCATTGCCGATCGACCGCGCACCGAGGACGCCGGCGATTCGCTCTGGGCAACTCCGATCGCCGTGCCCGCACCACACTACTTCAAGGCCGCGGAACTCGACCGCCGCCCCCGCGTCCTGTCCGACGTGCAGCCGGAATTCCCCGCGACGAACTACATCGCAATCTCCGGCAGCGTCGTCCTGCGGCTCCTGCTCGACGAATCCGGCGGCGTCGACCGCGTCGAGGTCGAGCGTTCCGAGCTTCCGGGCGCGTTTCAAGAATCCGCCATCGCCGCCTTCTCGAAAGCAACCTTCGCCCCC
>JBBITY010000494.1:0-1362 GCA_037440565.1 Desulfurellales bacterium | reverse complement strand
CGGCGCCTGAGCGCATCGTCCGCCGTCCCTCGCCATTCGCGGGCGGACGCCGGCCTCCATCACCTGACCTGCCTGCGGCGTCAGCGGTGCCCAGCACGGGCCCCTACCCCGGCGCTGCGCCCTGGCACCGACCTACCTCGCCGCGCCATCGTCGCCCGGGGCGTTTTCCTGCCTACCGTTTGTCCTTGCGCTCTGACCACTCATCGGAAATCGCTAAAGTAGTCTCCCCTTGCGGACACGAGTGGCGCATCATTTACCCGCTTCCGGATGAATTCCAGGGTCGGTGCGACGCGCCGGGTAGCCGACAGGCATCGAGGCAGGCACAAGCGCCGACACGTAGCATTTCAACGAGACAGCCTATGAAAACAATGCAAGCCCGCGGTTTCACCCTCATCGAGCTGTTGATCGTCATTGCGATCGTCGCGATCCTGGCCACCATCGCCGTGCCGGCCTACAACGAGTATGTCATGCGCGGACGCATCCAGGAGGCCACCAGCGCGCTGTCGGATGGTGCGACGCGTATGGAGCAGTTCTTCCAGGACAATCGCACCTATGTCGGCTCCACTTTTTGCGCGAATCTCGCGGCGCTGAACGCTTCACTCAAATCATTCACGATCGCCTGCCCCGCCGCGACCGCAACGACCTTCACGCTCAGCGCCACCGGCAACGCCGGCGTAGGCATGAACGAGTTCACCTACACGATCAATCAGGATCGAGTTCGCACCTCGACCATTACCCGCACGGGCTGGAACAACGGGGCAAACTGCTGGATCACGAAGAAGGGCGAAACATGCTGAGCCGTTCGCCAGCCCGCGACCGCGGCTTCTCCCTCATCGAGATCGCCGTTGCGCTGGTGGTATTCGGCCTGTTGGTGGTGCTCGTCGTACCGATGTATCAAACCTGGAACGCCAACACTCAGATCCGCAACCTCGCCGAAACGATTCAAAACGGCCTGCGCTTGGCCCAGGCCGAGGCAGCAAAGCGCAATACCCAGGTCGACTTTGTCCTCACCAACGACAACCCCGCCAACAACGCCAATCCGACGGCAAGCACGACCGGCGTCAACTGGGTCGTCCGGGTCAACAATCCACAAACATTCATCCAGGGCAAGCCCCGCGCGGAGGGAAGCCGCAATGCAGCGCTGGCGTGTGTAGGCACCTGCCCGAAGTATCAGAACGGCGACGATTTCGATGGCAGGATCGAGTTCTCGGGCCTTGGTCGCACAACTTTCGCAGGCGAGCTCGACCTGAAGGTTTGCAACCCCGTTGGCGGCGACCGGCCCATGGGTATCGTCGTGTCCGCCGGCGGCAGTGTGCGCATGTGTAATCCCAAGTTCGCCGCCACGGATCCCCAGGGATGCCC
>JBBITY010000493.1:1305-2820 GCA_037440565.1 Desulfurellales bacterium | reverse complement strand
AAGATGTGGAGCGAGAAGCAGGTGAGCTTCGCTGGCCGCCACTTCCGCACAGAGGCGGTGTACTGCGAGCCCAAGCCCGTGCGTCGGCCCCCGATCTTGATCGGCGGCGGCGGCGAGAAAGTGCTGATGCGACTCGCCGCCAAACACGCCGACATCTGGAACAACCTGGCGGTCAACCAACCGCAGCTCGGCAGCAAGGTCGGGATCCTGCGCGAGCACTGCCGGGCCCTCGGGCGTGATCCCGCGACGTTGCGCGTCTCGCAGCAGACCGTGGTGGTGATCGGGGAGAACGAAGCGGACGCCAAGGCCAAGGCCGAGAAGGCCCTCATGATCTACGGCGGGCACCTGGGAACCGGCTTCTCCGGGACCCCCGACCAGTGCATCGAGCACATCAACGAGCTTGCCGCTGCCGGCTGCAACTTGCTGATGATGGAGTTTTACGGCCGCGACATCCGCGAGCCAGCCCGGATCTTTGCCGAGCGCGTGATGCCGGCGTTCGCATAACGCGCGCACTCTTCGCAATATTTCGCATTTCGCTCGCCCTGAGCCGGTCGAAGGATGTCCTGAGAGCCTGTGACCAGATCGACGGCGAGGCCCGTGACGGGGAGAAGCCGGGCGGGAGCACTGCTCCTGCCTCAAGATTACGAGACTGGATGCATAGCGTCCCTCTCGAAGGGGTGGAGCGCTGCTCCACGGCGCGGGATTGTTCGCGCGCTCCGACCTGAGTCGAAGGAGGCGTAAACTCCCTCGGTCCGACGGGCGCCTGGCTCCGGGCTAGCTAGAGCGGCCGTGGGCCGCTGCCTACCGAAAGCGCGGATTTCTGAGGGTGCCGCTGATGGCGACCGGGGCGTCGGGGCGGGCCCCCTGGGCGCGGGGGATGAGCTGCAGGAGGCCTTTCACAGCATCGGGGCTGTCGGCGCCCGCGACCAGGCTCACGCGCAGGTTCAGGACACTGTCCTGCAGGGGGTTGCGCAGCGCAATCTGCCCTTCGCCGCTCAACTTGGCATCACCCTCGGCGCGCAGCTCCTGGATGTCGAGGCGGTTGTTCTGCAGTGCGAACTTCACCGACGCGGTGGCAAAATGCACGTCGGGCACGCCAAAGCCTTTGACCTTTAGGGCAGTCAGGCCGGCGCGCTGCAGCTCCAGCTCGCCCGCCGCACGGCTGGAACGCCAATCGTTGCGGCGGGTTTCTACCGTCACGGTCCCGGAGAGTTTCCCGCCCACCTGCCCTTCCTCGAACAGATTCGTGAGAAAGCGATACCGCTCCAGTTGCACGTCGCGCAGCTCGACCGTGGCGCGCATCGTCCCGTCGCTCGTCGTCCAGCGTGCATCGAGGGCGCCGTTGTACAGGACGCCACTGACGTGCACGGACGACAGTTGGCCGCGCAGCAGTCCGTCGAGACCGGGACGCACGTACAGGCTTGAGCTCTCCAGGATCGGTGGGCGGTCAGGTCCGCTGCCGCGCTGCTTGAGCTGCACGCCGCGCAGCTCGTAGCCCTTGTACCAGGCAAAGCG
>JBBITY010000493.1:0-1295 GCA_037440565.1 Desulfurellales bacterium | reverse complement strand
ACCCGCCGACGCCCACCGCTACGGGTCCCAGGTCGGCCGCCCGCAAAGCGCGCTGGACGACGGCGTCGTGGGGGAAGTTCACCACGAGGAACACGGCGAACAGGATCAGCGTGTACAGCGTATAGAAAAGGAAGCGCCGACCCCCGAGGACGTCGAGCCAATCGAAGAAAAAGGAAGGACGGGAGAGCGAAAGACGCAGGGACGGGAGGCGCATTCAGGAGGGCTCGATCGCTTTGAGCATCGAGACCGTGGCGGTGACGTCGAAGGTGTGCGGATCTCTTGGCCGCTTCTTCACCTGCAGCCGCGTCACGCGCAGGGGATGCGATCCCTTCTCGATGCGGTACATCATGTCTACCAGTTGTTCGAGGGAAATCTCCGTCAGCTTCAGCTCGACCGACTCCTCGCGATACGTGTCGCCAACGGTCTTGCTCTGCGGGTTCATCGACGCGATGCGCTCGCGGCCGACAACCTGCGACACGGTCGCTTCGATGTGCGGAAAGAGCGAGAACTTGTCGTCACCTTTCTGCAGCACGGCCTGGCTGGCCTCGAACTGCCGCAACAGCTCGAGGTACGTCTGGCGCAGCTCCTGCACCTCGGCCAGCTCCTTTTCCTTCTGCGCAATGCGGCGCCCGAGCAGCTCGCGTCCCCTGGCCATGGGATCCCAGACCAGCGTGTAGAGGCCAATCAGCAGCAGCACGCCGCCGGCCACGCCGAGCAGCGTGCGCTCGCGGGCGGACAGCCGCTGATACGCGTTCACCACCTGCCGCCAGTCGTACTTCACGGTTTGCCCTTGGGGCGAAATTCCTTCGCCAGCACCATGGTCATGCGGAAGTCGACGCCCCTGCCGTCCTTACCGGCCTTGGCATCTCTCACCTGCACGTCGCTGAAAAAGCCGGTCCCGAGCAATTCCTGCTTGATGGCATCCACCGATTCAAAGGTATCGGTGTTGGCGCGCACGCGCACGGAGTCGGGATCCATCGCGTACTCTTCGCTGTCGATGCGGATCTTGTTGGGGATGGCCGCCGAGACGGCGTGCAGGATGTCGACACTGGTCGAGTTGCTGACCGGCACGACGTCGTTGAGCAGTGCCACCCGGCTGCGCAGCGCTTCGACCTCGGCCTGCAACTGGGCCCGCGGATCGGTGATGCGCGACACGTCCGGCAACGTTGCCTGGAACACCTTGCGAATCTGGGCGTCGATCGCGGCAGCGCGTGCCGCCAACTGCCGGTACTCCATGAAGAGGTCGGCGACCGTCAGCGCGATGTCCGGTTTGAGGTTGTCGAGGATCGTGGCCA
>JBBITY010000492.1:2228-2825 GCA_037440565.1 Desulfurellales bacterium | reverse complement strand
CGCCGCGATCGCGCGCTCGCGCGTGATGCGCGTGTAGAGGTCGAGCTGGGGATCGAAGAGCCACTGCATCAGCACGCGCGTCAGCGAGCGGTGCGCGTGCAGGTGGTCGTAGAACTCGGGCGCGAGCGCCTTCACCTTCGGGAGGTGCACCCACGGCACCGCGACCAGGTCGTGATGCTCGTTGTGGTAGCCGATGTTGAAGGCCACGCGGTTCAGGATCCCGTAGTACGAGTAGGTCTCCTGGCCAGGCACGAAGGTGTAGTGCTCCTGCACCCAGCGCGCGCCCAGCGGGTGGAGGCCGATGCCGAAGACGGTCGAGAGCGCGACGTAGGCGAGGCCAGCGGTGCCGCACCAGTGCCAGACGAGGACGTCGGTGGCGGCGATCGCGAGCACGTTGGCGACCACCCACGGCTCGGCGAAGCGGCGCTCGATGCGCAGGGGGCGGATGATCTCGATGCCGGCGAAGACCAGCAGCCAGAGCGCCTTGCGCAGCGGCGACCGGCCGACCAGGCGGGCCTCCCAGTGGTAGGCGAGGTCGGCGTCGAAGGCGTACTCGTCGAGATGCGAGTGGTGGAGGAGGTGGTAGGTGCGGAAGGA
>JBBITY010000492.1:1923-2196 GCA_037440565.1 Desulfurellales bacterium | reverse complement strand
ACGTTGCAGAGGATGCCGAAGAGCCGGTTGGCGAGCCCGCCCTTGACGATCAGGTTGTGCGTCGCCTCGTGGATCAGCACGAAGAGCGCGTGGCTCGCGAAGGCGCCCACCAGGTAGGCGGCGCCGAGCACCCACGGCCAGCTCGCCTCGCGCAGCAGGAAGGCGACCCCGAGCTGGAAGGCGACGATGGCCACGGCCCAGACGGCGGACAGCGGATACGGCCGGAAGAGGTGCCGCACCGTCGGGTGGCTCCTGATGAGCTCGCGTGCCCGC
>JBBITY010000492.1:0-1810 GCA_037440565.1 Desulfurellales bacterium | reverse complement strand
CGGCCTCGACGCTCGGCTCGGCCTCGACGCTCGGCTGATCCCAGCTCGACACAAGCGCCTCGGCGCGCGGCAGGTCCTGCGGGTAGTCGATCTCCTCCCAGCGCGCGCCGTTGACGTCGACCGCGCGCACCAGGCCGCGGCCGGCGAGACGGTTGACCGCCGAGAGGTACCAGCGCCGGCTCCCCTCGGGCTCGCGCAGCACGTCCTCGATCGCCTCGACGAAGAGTGCCGGGCCGCGGTCGCGGAAGAGCGAGATGCCGATGGCCTCGCCGTCGGTCTCGCTCGGGCGCAGGTCCTTGCCCACCCGTGTCACGCGGCTCGCGGCGCAGCCCACCTTCATGTCGTCGGCGTCGTACCCGTCCTTGCGGGCGACTGCCATCGCCACCGGCGCCGCGCGGCTCGTCACCAGCCGCGTGACGACCTCGGGGTCGACGAGCGTGTCGCCGTTCAGCAGGAGGAAGTCCTCCTCCATCTCGGCGCTGGCCGCGGCGCAGCTCACGATGTTGTCGGTGCGGTCGTAGAGCTCGTTGAAGAGCGCCCGCAGGCGCATGCCGGGCGGGCAGACGTCGGCCAGGTGGCGCTCGACCGCCTCGGCCCCGAAGCCGACGACGACCACGACCCGATCGACGCCGGCGGCGGCGAGGGTGCGGAGCTGCCACTCGACCACCGTGCGCCCGCCCACCTGGAGCAGGCACTTGGGAACGTCGGCTGTCAGCGGCAAGAGGCGTCGGCCCTGACCGGCGCTGAGGATGATCCCCTTCAAAACCCCCGTCCTTGAAAGACCCCGCGGACCCGCTGGCGCTCGGTCCAGCTCGCGGCAACCCGAATCGTCACGGTCAGTTGACAGACCCGCCCGCCGAAATCAAGCGCAATGGTGGCCGCGCTCGCGAGCCGTGACGAGCCGGCACGGCATCGATCGCGAGGCGGGACGCTAGCGGAACGCCCGCGCGCGGTAGAGCCGCCAGGCCTCGGCCCCGAGCGCCAGCAGCGGATGCCGCTTGTGGCGCCAATAGCCCGCCCCCGGTTCGAACATCCGCGCGGAGGGGGTTGTAGCCTCCTCCGGCAGCACCAGGCTCGGGGCCGCTGCCACCACGTGCACCGGCTTGCCCAGGGCCAGGAACTGGTCCAGCAGCCCGCTGACCTGCATCAGGTCGCGCGTCGATTGCCCCGGTGTCGCACGCCCCATCAGGAACCGGATCACAAACCCGTCGAAGTTCGCGGCGCTTTGGACCACCAAATCAGCGTAAATCAAGGGCGGGATCGACCGCTGGTGAAAACTGTAATACTCCCCAAACGGCTCGCGGATCTCCACCAATACTTTGGCGACCGGCTGGATCTTCTTCACCAGCATCGTGCACATCCGCGTCAATTCCAGGATCTGCTCGAAGTTCAGGTTGAAGTGGTGGTTCAGGTGCAGGCCGGACACCACGTTCCACGCCGTCACCACGTTGCGATACCTCGTGACGACCGTCTCGGTGTGCTCGTAAACGCTGTCGCGGAGCTTGTCGAAGCTGCCCCGGCCGTGGGAAAGCCACTCCGGAGCCAGGCGGGGATCGAAACTGATCACCGGCCCCGCCATCACCGGGACGCGGTGGCGCGTGATCCACTCGGCCCACCCATCCAACAACCCCCACTGGTACCGCCCCGGCTCGGCGGCCAGCTTACGCCACGGCATCGGCAGGCAAAGAAAATCGAAGTTCGCTAGCAACGCCGCACGGAACTTCGGGCTCTCCTGCTCCAAAGGCACCCCGCAGCCGATCGGACGGCGGGGCAACGTCCCCGCGGCCTTGCGACGGGCCAGCATCGACTC
>JBBITY010000491.1:0-2841 GCA_037440565.1 Desulfurellales bacterium | reverse complement strand
GCGCTCTTCGTCCTCGGGATCGCGTTGGCGGTCGCCGGGGTGCGCCAGCGGCGCAATCAGCTCCTGCTGATTTGGACGGTTGTCCCGCTCATCGCCGGTGCCGTCCTGACCATCGACACGCCTTTCTACCCGCGCATCAGCGGCCTCGTGCCGTTCGCGGTGCTGGCCGTGGCGCTCGCGCTCGGCCAGGGCCTCGCTGCGCTTCGTGAGGCATGGCCTGGCATCGCTGGCCGGTGGCTTGCCAGGATGGTCGCCGCCGCTGTCCTGGCAGCGGTGTGTGCCAACAACGTCCGCACGTACTTCATCGACTACGCACCGCACCACCACCACTCACCCGCGGTGCCGATCGCCCGCTGGATTCAATTGCACGGCCGCGGCCGGACGACGTACATGGTAGGGGGCGCCCCGGACTTCTACATCCGCCACGGCACGATTCGGTTCATGACCTACGGCTACGACACGCGCGACGTCGTTGACCTGGACCGCTTCCTCGGCAGCCAGCAGTTCAACCCCGCCACCAGCGCATGGATCATCATGCCGCAGGGCAAGCAGTTGATCCCGCGCCTCACGGCTGCCGTCGGCCCACTCACCATCGAAGAGCACCGCGACGCTCGCGGCACACTGGTCTTCTACTCGGGGGTGCCGGAGCGTCGTTGACAACATACGAGTGCCCCGATAGACAACGTTGCTTCGCGTTCGCCGGCTCGGCTGCCGCAGCGGGCGCCAGATGAAAGACAGCGTTCTCGACCGCAGGTTTTTGGGCCGATTGACCGTCGAGCAGACGATCTTCCTTGCGGTGTTCGCCCTGGCGGTGGTGGCGCGCCTGGTCGACCTGGGCGTGCGGCCCTATCACCACGATGAATCGATCCACGCCTTTTTTTCCTGGAAGATCACGCAAAACGGGGTGAGTGATTACCGCTACGACCCTGTCTACCACGGCCCGGTGCTCTACTACTCGACGGCCCTGATGCTGTGGCTGTTCGGCGACAGCGACTTCACCGGCCGCTTGAGCGCCGTGGCTTTCGGCCTCGGGGTGCTGGGCTTCGCGTGGCCGCTGCGGCGTTATCTCGGCCGCTGGGGCGCCGTCGCGTTCCTGGTGCTAGTCAGCTTCTCGCCCGCGTGGGTGTACTTCACCCGCTTCGTCCGCCACGACATCTACCTCGCCACCTGCAACCTCGCGGCGGTGTACTTTGCCTTCCGCTACGGCGATACGCGGCAGCCCAAGTTTTTGTACATCAGCGCCGCCGCGCTCTCGCTCGCGTTCTGCAACAAAGAAGACATGTATCTGATTTCCCCTCTGTTTCTGCTCAGCCTGGCGGTCATGATGCTCTGGGGCGTGGCGCGCCGGGAGCAGGCGTTCGGAGCGGTCCTCGCTGAGACCGGCACGTTTCTCAAGGAGAGCCTTCTTCCGATCCTCACCTCGCTGGTGGTCTTCGCGATCGTGTGGGCGATCCTGTACACATCATTCGGCACTCACCCGGAGAACTGGAATGCGGTGAGCCGTGCCATCGATTACTGGTGGGGCCAGCATCAGATCAAGCGGATCGGCGGCCCGTGGTGGTATTACGTCCCCCTCCTGGTCCTCTACGAGCCGCTGATCACCTTCCCGGCGATCGCCTTCGTCCTCGCCGTGGTCACGCAGCGCCCGGCGCCGGACCGTTTCACCCGCTTCATCGTCGTGTGGGGCATCGGCTCCCTGGGCATCTACGGCTGGGCGCAGGAAAAAGTGCCGTGGCTGCTGATCCCGCAGTTGCTGCCGCTCACCGTGCTGGCGGCGCGCTGGTTCGGGCGCGCCATCGACAGCGGCGCGCTGCTGCGGCCGTCGGCGCTCATCCCCACCGCCGCGGTCGGCTGCTTGACCATCTGGACGATGGTCGCGGCGAACTTCCTGTGGGACGCGCCGCAGCCGGACCAGCCGGAGCCGAAGCGGGAGACGATGCTCTCGTACGTGCAGTCGACGTACGACATTCACAACAAGGTCATGCGCCGCATCGAACAGGTCAGCGCGACGCTGCAGACGGGGACGCAAACCCGGCTTGCCGTTTCGGGCAACGCGACCTGGCCGCTGAGCTGGTACCTGCGCCACTATCCCGTGAACTGGGCGGCGAACGTGCGCAACATCGACACGCCGGTGGTCATCGTCGACAAGGAAGTCGCCAAGTCGACCGACGAGGCGCTGCTCGAGAAGTACGAGCGGATTCCTTTCCAAATCCGCGGCTGGTGGGAGCCGCAGTGGAGCCAGGCCAATCTGCCAAAGATCATCCGCTTTCTCATCAAGCGCCAGGTGTGGAGCCCCACGGGTTCGAGCGACGCGGTCATGTACGTGTACAAGGACCTCAAGCCCGGCATGACCTTCGCCACGCTGACGGTCAACCCGCCGCCGGCCGCGCGCGGGTACCCGCGGGCGCCGAGCTTCCTCACCGCGGCCGCCATATGGGGCGACAGCGGTAGCGGCCGCGGGCAATTCAACGAGCCGCGGGGCCTCGCCTTCGATCCCAATGGCAACCTGTATGTCGCGGATTGCAAGAACCACCGCATTCAGAAATTTGGTCCCAGCGGCGAGGTGCTGGCCGTGTGGGGCAGCGAAGGGTCAGGCCCCGGCCAGTTCAAGGACCCGCAAGGCATCGCTATCGGACCGGACGGCTCGGTGTACGTCGCCGACACGTGGAACCACCGGATTCAGCAGTTCGATGCCAACGGCACGTTCGTGCGCGAGTGGGCCGCGAAGGACCCGGGGTTCTGGGGACCGCGCGGCATCGCAGTGAGCCCGGAGGGGAAGGTGTACGTCACCGACACGGGAAACAAGCGCGTCGCCTTATACACGGCCGATGGACGCCCGTT
>JBBITY010000490.1:904-2841 GCA_037440565.1 Desulfurellales bacterium | reverse complement strand
CCCGCTCGCAGCCCCCAGATGGCGCGAAGGCCGACGGGAGGGGTTTGGGGATCGGCTCTAAGGTGGCCGGCCGATTATGCGGCGGGACGACGAATCGTTTACGCAGCGGGTGGTTGAAGTCTTTCTCCGCGGCAATCTGTCGATCCTTCTGATCATTGTCTCACTCCTGCTCGGTGCAGCAGCCCTATGGCTGACCCCCCGGGAGGAGGAGCCGCAGATCGTTGTGCCGCTGGCGGACGTGTACGTCTCCGCTCCGAGTCTCGACGCCCGCGAGGTGGAACGGCAGGTGGCGACGCGCCTGGAGAAGCTCCTCTATCAAATCGACGGGGTTGAGTACGTGTACTCGATGTCGCGTCCCGGCTCCGCTGTCGTGACAGTCCGCTTCTACGTCGGAGAAGACCGGGAGGACTCGCTGGTCAAGATTTACAACAAGCTCCAGTCGAACGTGGACCAGGTGCCTTCTGAGGTGACGGGGTGGGTGGTGAAGCCGGTCGAGATCGACGATGTACCGATCCTGAGCGTCGCGTTGTGGAGTCGGGATGTCGGCCGTTACGACGACTTCGCGTTGCGGCGCATTGCCGAGGAAATCGAGATCCAGCTCCAAGCGGTCCCCGACACCAATGCGACGCGGGTGATCGGCGGTCGGCCGCGACGGGTGATCGTCGAGCTGGACCCGCGCGCGCTGGCGGCGCGTCGCACGGCACCGTTGGAAGTGGCGTGGGCGCTGAACGTGTCGAACCTCCGGGCGGACACCGGTGGATTTGATCAGGCCGATCAGCGGTTTCTCGTCCAAACGGGTGACGTCTTCCGCAACGCGGAGGAATTGCGCGCGGCGGTGGTCAATGTCGTCGACGGCGCGCCCGTGTTCTTGCGGGATGTCGCTCGCGTCTGGGATGGGCCAGAGGAGGTGTCCTCGTACAACTGGATCGCGTTCGGCCCCGCCGTAGCGCACGACCACGGTCAGGTAGGTGCAACGCCAGAAGGCGGGTATTTTCCGGCCGTGCACATCGCGGTGGCGAAAAAGAAGGGCAGCAACGCCGTCCGAGTGGCCCGGGCGGTGGAGGGGCGACTGGCGGAACTGGCAGCCGGGTATCTTCCAGACGGCGTCGCCTACCGTGTGACGCGCAACTACGGCGAGACGGCGAACGACAAAGTCAACGAGCTGGTCGAGAGCTTGGCGGTTGCGATCGTCATCGTTATCGCCTTGGTCGCACTCTCGCTCGGCTGGCGAGAGGCGTGGGTGATCGCTGTGGCGGTGCCGATCACCTTCTCGCTGACGCTGATTGTGAACTACCTCCTCGGCTATACGATCAACCGGGTGACGCTGTTCGCCCTCATCCTGGCCTTGGGTCTGGTGGTCGACGATCCGATCATCGACGTGGAGAACATCTACCGGCACTTCCGGATGCGCCGTGAGCCGCCTTTGCGGGCCGTGCTGACGGCGGTGCGCGAGGTCCGGCCGCCGATCATCCTCGCCACGCTGGCGGTGATGATTTCCTTCGTGCCCATGTTCTTCATTACCGGCATGATGGGACCCTACATGCGTCCCATGGCGCTGAACGTACCGCTCGCGATGCTGATGAGCATGGTCGTCGCCTTCACCATTACCCCTTGGATGACGTACAGGATTCTCAAGGGGCATGACGGGAACGGGGAAGAGACGCCCTGGACTGTCGAAGGTAGTCAGACGTGTCGCGTCTACCGGGCAGCGCTCCTGCCGTTCCTCGGGCGCCGCCGGCGTGCCGTCGCCTTACTGGCGTTCATCGCGGTGCTCTTCACCGTTGCGGTCTGGCTGCCGAGCGCGCGTCTGGTCGCTCTCAAGATGCTGCCTTTCGACAACAAGAACGAGTTCCAGATCGTTGTCGACATGCCGGAAGGGACGACGTTGGAGCGGACGGATGCAGCGGCTCGAGCGATCGCCGACGTCGTGCGCGCGG
>JBBITY010000490.1:0-874 GCA_037440565.1 Desulfurellales bacterium | reverse complement strand
CGCGGGGACCTCGGGACCCATCACCTTCAACGGGCTCGTCCGCCACTACTACCTCCGGCGCGGGCCATCCGTAGCGGACCTGCGCGTCAACCTGGTGCGCAAGCGCGAGCGCGCCCAGCAGTCGCATGAAATTGCGTTGCGCCTGCGCCCCGCGATCGAAGCCGCCGCGGCGCGTTGGGGCGCCAACGTGAAGGTGGTGGAGGTTCCGCCCGGCCCTCCGGTGATCTCGACGATCACGGCCGAGATTTACGGCGCGGCCGGCGTGCCGTACCGGCGCCTGCAGGAGGCCGCGCTGCGCGTGGCGGACCGGTTGCGGCGCGAGCCGCTGGTCGTCGATGTGGACACCACCGTCGAAGCGGATCAGCCGCGCCTGATCTTCGCAGTCGACAAAGAGAAGGCCGCGCTGTCGGGCATCGCAACCGAAGATGTTGCGCAAACGGTGCGTCTGGCGCTGGACGGCATGCCCGCGACGCGGCTGCACGTGCCCGGTGAGGTCAACCCACTCGATGTGGTGTTGCGACTGCCGCGCGCGACGCGTAGTTCAGCGGAAGACCTGCACGCGCTCTACCTCAAGGGGCGACCCGGATATGTTCAGGTGCGCGAAGCCGGCGGCCTGCGCGCGGCGCCAATTCCCATCGTGCAGCTCGGCGAGCTGGGGCGTTTTCGCGTCTCGCGCCGCGAGCAGACGATTTACCACAAGAACTTGGAGCGCGTGGTATACGTGTTCGCCGAAACGGCGGGCCGCGCCCCTGCGGAAGCGATCATCGACGTAGGCGCCGACGAAGGCGCCGGGGCGAGCGCGGTGCGGCCGCTGGCCGAGCGGACGTTCTTCCGCAACGGCGGGGGTGACGGCTGGACGCTGCCAGCGGGCACG
>JBBITY010000489.1:0-2842 GCA_037440565.1 Desulfurellales bacterium | reverse complement strand
GACGTGCTCGCCCTCCTTGAACTCGCCCGCGCGCATGCGGCGGAAGAGGTCGAGGCTCTCGGCGATCGGCCGGTCGCGGTACGGGCTCGGCCGGCCCTTCTTGTAGTAGTCGCCGCGGTACTCCTTGATCTCGTCGCCTTCGCGCGTGCGGACCTTGATGTCGCCCTGGAGCTGGTAGAAGTACTCCTCCGACTCGGTCAGGTGGAAGTCGTTGCGGGCGTTCGGGCCGGCGATCACCATCACGAAGAAGTCCTTGCCGTCGTAGAGGTACTTGTTGCTGACCGGCGGCCGCAGCAGGTGTCGGTTCTCCTCCACCCAGCGCTTGAGGTTGATCGGCCGCATGACTTGCGCAGTCGTGACCGGCATTGGACTCTCCCCGCGAAAGACCCGGATTGAACTTCGACCCTGAACGAGCTTGAGCGAGTCTATCCGCGCGATCGGGCCGCCGCAAACACAAAACCCATCCGCGGAGCCTGATGGCGCCGCCACCGCCCCTGAACCCATGACGGTCATTCTCAGCCGAGCGAGAGTAAGGCGGGGGGGCTCTCGTCCGGCACGCGTTCATGCGCCGCGAACGAGACGCGCTGCCAGCGGACGCGGTCTCAACATGACGGCCGAAAGCGGGGCGCGACTCCTCCTTGACGCCCGCGTTGAAGCGTCGCACGATACAGCTCCCGGGAACCGCCGCGAGAGCCCAGAGCACCGACCGATGGTCGCACGCCTTCCGTTTGAAATTCAGCCGCAGCCCGACGACGCCACGTGCGGGCCGACGTGCCTGCACGCCGTCTATCGCTACTTCGGCGACTGCCTGGACCTGCACCAGGTGATCTCCGAAGTGCCGACGCTTCCGGACGGCGGCACACTGGCGGTGCTGCTGGGCTGCCACGCGCTGCGTCGCGGTTACCGCGTTACGATCTACACCTACAACCTCCAGGTGTTCGACCCCACGTGGTTCGCCGATCCGCGGACGGACCTGCGCGCCAAGCTGTCGGCGCAGCTCGCGCTGAAAGGCGACCGCAGGCTTGCCGCCGCGAGCCGCGGATACCTGGAGTTGCTCGGCCTCGGCGGCACCCTGCGTCTGGAAGACCTGACCTCGCGGCTGATCCGCCGTTACCTGACCGCCGGCGTGCCGATCCTGTGCGGACTCAGCTCCACGTACCTGTACCGCGCGGCCCGCGAGCACGGGCCGGGCGACGAGGCCGACGACGTGCGGGGCGATCCGACGGGGCACTTCGTGGTGCTGTGCGGTTACGACCGCGCGGAGCGCACCGTGCTCGTTGCCGACCCGCTGCACGAGAATCCGTTCGACAAGAGCCTGATCTACCCCGTGTGCATCGACCGCGTACTTTGCGCCATCCTGCTCGGCGTGCTCACGTACGACGCCAACCTGCTCATCGTCCAGCCGCGCCGCGGCGAAGAGAGATGATTCCGTGTTCCCGCTGATCGTGGTGGACAATCCCAAGACCTGGCCGCTTCAGATTCCGGGCGCCTCGCTGGTCTCGGCCCGCGACTACCTGACGGAGCCGCACTACTCCGACCTGCGCGGGGCGCGCGTGTTCAATCTCTGCAAGTCCTACCGCTACCACAGCACCGGCTACTACGTGTCGCTGCTGGCGATGGCCCGCGACCACAAGCCGATCCCGAGCATCACGACCATCCAGGACCTCAAGTCCAACGCCATGGTCCGGCTCGCTTCGGACGAAATGGTCACCAAGTTGCAGAGCGAGCTGAAGCGGAACCGCTCCACCGAATTCACGCTGAGCGTCTACTTCGGCCGCAACATGGCCAAGCGCTACGACGCCGTCAGCGCCCATTTGTTCCGGCTCTTCCCCGCCCCTCTGCTGCGCGTGGAGTTCGAACGCGATAACGATGAATGGCGGCTGAACTCGGTGCGCCCCATCGCCGCCAACGACATCCCCGAGCGCCACAAGTCCTTCGTCATTGAGGCCGCGCAGGAGTTCTTCCGTCAGAAACGGCCCGCCGCGCGCCGCCGCGACGCCGGCTTGTTCGACCTGGCGATCCTTGTCAACCCGAATGACCCGACGCCGCCCTCGAATCCTCTGGCGCTCAAACGCTTCGCGGAGGCCGCCAAACGCGCCCGGCTGGACGTCGAGCTGATCGAAAAGGATGACTACGGCCGGCTGGCGGAGTTCGACGCGCTGTTCATCCGCGAGACCACCGCCGTCAACCATCACACGTATCGCTTCTCGCGCCGCGCGGTGAAGGAAGGCATGGTCGTGATCGACGACCCGGAGTCGATCACCAAGTGCACTAACAAGGTCTATCTGGCGGAGCTGCTCGACCGCCACAACATTCCCAAGCCCCGCACGTTGATCGTCCACCGCGAGAACACGGACCAGATTCGCAGCCTGATCGGCCTGCCCTGCGTGCTCAAGCAGCCCGACAGCTCGTTCTCCCAGGGCGTCACCAAGGTCGAAAGTGAGGCCGAGCTCGCTAGCGCCGTCGAGAAGCTGCTCGAATCCTCGGATCTCGTCATCGCGCAGGAGTTCCTGCCCACGCCCTATGACTGGCGCGTCTGCGTGCTTGACCGCAAGCCGCTGTTCTGCTGCCGCTATTTCATGGCCTCACGCCACTGGCAGATCGTCAACCGCGGCGCCAACGGCGAGACGGATGAAGGCCGCGTGGAGGCCGTCACGTTCGAGGCTGTGCCGCCGGCCGTGCTCAACACCGCCGTCCGGGCCGCCAAGCTGGTGGGGGACGGTCTATACGGCGTGGACCTCAAGTACGTGAACGACCAAGTCTACATGATCGAGATCAACGACAACCCCAACATCGACGCCGGCTACGACGACCAGGTGTTCAAGATGGGGCTGTACGACCG
>JBBITY010000488.1:0-2842 GCA_037440565.1 Desulfurellales bacterium | reverse complement strand
GGAAACCTGACGGCACCGCCAGCGCCCCCCGAGTCGTCCTGAAGTCACTGGCCCAGGCACTATCCCCCGCAGAATCCAGCATAATTGCCCGACAACCACGTCGCCAGCCGGAAAGCGTCGGGCGAAGCCCTGACTTGCGACCGAGAGCAACGCCGGCCGCAGAGCCCTACTTCAGATGGGGTTCGTTGTGGGCTAGAATGGGCATGGATTGCGCCCTCGCGCAATTGGCGAATATGACAAGCGCCTCTGGCGCAATCTCTCGCCCAGCCTATTGAACTCCTCACAACGAGCGGTAGGATAACGCCGTGAGGAAGGAATGGCGTAAGCGTCCCGCGGAACACGTTGGGGGGGTAATCGCCTGGCTGGCGGGCGTTTCGCGGGACTTGGAGGTCAGGCGGGACGCCAGCGGTGGGGGAGCAGGGCGAGGAGGTCTTCTTCGCCGGCGCCGGGGAGCATCGCCGGCAGGCGGGTCAGCACGTCGCGAAGGTACAGCCACGGGTCGTGGCCGTGACGCTTGCAGGAGGCCAGCAGGCTGAAGTGAACGGCGGCGGCGCGGCCGCCGCGATCGCTCCCGCAGAAGAGCCAGTTGCGGCGGCCCAGGCAGATGCCGCGCAGCGCGTTCTCGCCTTCGTTGTTGTCGATGTCCAGCCAGCCGTCGTTCGGATACACCGACAACGCCGCCCAGTTCGAGAGCGTGTAGTCCATGGCCCCGCGCGCCGCGCTCTTCGGCAGGATCTTGGGCGCTTCAGCCTCCAGCCAGTCGTGGAAGCCGCAGAGCAACGGCCGCGAACGCTCTTGCCGTTCGGCGGCGATCCGCTCGGCGCATTCTTCCAGCGACACGTTCTGCCACTGGTCTCGGCAACGCGCGCGCAGGTCTTTCTCCACCGCGTAGAGCTTGCCGATCCACGCCAGCGCCGTTTCCATGCGGGCCGGTTCTAGCCGCCGACACTCGTGGAACTTCCGCCGGGCATGCGCCCAGCAGCCCACCTCGACGATCCGGCCTTGGCTTTCCAGGTAGATCCCGTCGTAGCCGTTGAAGGCGTCGGCCTGCAAGTACCCGCGATACTCCCGCAGAAACGCCGCAGGCCCGTCGCGCTTGTGGTTGGGCGTGTAGTCGAATACCGTCAAGGCGTGTCGCGCGTCGCCCACGTAGGTCCAGAACCTGCCTTGGTGCTTGAGCTTTCGCCAGGCGTCGCGGACCTTCACCGGCGTGTCGTCGGTGTGGAGAACGTGCGAGCCCAACACGATCTTCACCGCCAACGCATACAGCGGCATGAGGAACTCGCCGGTCGACAGCCACCAGCCGTCCATCGTCTGCCGCGAAATCCGCATCCCCTGTCGCTCGAAGATCCCCTCCAGGCGATGCAACGGCAGATGATCGGCGCCCTTGCTCACCAGCACCTGCGCCAAGAGACCCGGTCCGGCAAGACCGCCCGGAATCGCTTCGGCCGGCTTGGGCGCCACCGCCACGTTCTGCTCCGCCGGCGTCAGGCCGCTCTCGGGAAGCGGCGTGCCGCGAGCGTACTTCTTGCGGACGTGCACGACGACGAACAGCGTCGAGGGCCGCCAGTCGAGTTGCTCGCTGGTTTCCGACGGCAACTCGACCAGGTTCTCCGCTCCGCCCAACGCCGCCTTCTCGGCGTCCGTCAGGTCGTGGACGACTTCCTCCCGTTGAATCGCGTCGGGAATCCGCCCGCGGCCGTGCCGGTCGCGGTGCTTGGACACGGACGTAGACGTGGATGCGGGCAGCGCATTCGACGCAGGAGGCGCAAGCGGCGCGGCAAGCGTCTGGTCCTCGCCTGCCGCAGCGTCGAACAACACGCCTTGCCGCGGATCGAACTTCTCACTCGTGCTGCCGTACAGCCGCTTCAGCAAGAGGTGCATATGGTGCTCTTGCCGCTGAAGCTGCGCTCGGGCCTTCTGCAACTCGTCCAGCAGTTGCACCACCAACGCCTTCAACAGCGCCGGATCGTCTGGCAGCAAGGCGGGTTCGGGGAGGGGCAAGGCGTCCGTGCTCATGCCCCGCAAGATTCCCGAAACCGGCCGAAAATTCCCTGAGAGAAGAAATTCTTTTCGGCGTCTTCCTCTGCGGCCTCATGCCGGGCGTTGATAACGCGGTTGCCGCTTCACGCTGGCCGGGTCGATGCCCCACAGCACCATCGACAACTCCTGCGACGAGATCTCGATGTGCCGCGCGTCGGGATCGCTGGTCGCGGGGAAACGAAACGTCCCTTGCTCCAGCCGCCGATAATACAAGGTCAGCCCGTCGCGCTCCCACCACAACAACTTGATCCGATCGCCGCGCCGGCTGCGGAACACGAACAGGTGGCCCGAGAGCGGATCGTGCCCCATGCCCTCACGCACCACAGCCGCCAGGGAATCGAAACTCTTCCGCATGTCCATCGGCGTCAGGCACACGTAAATCCGCACCAACTCCGACAGGCTCAGCATGGCGACGCCTCCAACACGGCCAGCACGTCGGCCAGCGTTTGCCGGTCGAAGCCCGGCGCGACCCGCACCGCGCGGCCTCGCTCCACGACGATCTCTACACCGCCCGGCACTTCGGCCACGCGGGACTCCACCACGCGCACCGGCAGGAACGAAGGCTTCGCGTTGCTCCGCTGCGGCGTCGATGGGGTCGCTCGTCGAGATGTCGACGGAGACGCTTGCCGAGACGCCCGCCGAGACGCGCGCGGGGACGATGACGCGGTTGGCGTCACGCGACGTGATGTGATGAGGTGCGGAGCGCTTTGGTGTGGAGCGCTTTGGTGTGGAACGCTTTGGTGTGGAACGGTTGAGTGGGGAACGGTTGAGTGGGGAACGGTTGAGTGGGGAACGGTTG
>JBBITY010000487.1:0-2843 GCA_037440565.1 Desulfurellales bacterium | reverse complement strand
GGATGGTTCTCTCCTCGCCGGGCGCAGGGGCGCAGCCCCGCATCAGGGCGGGGGATGGGAACGGCGCGAGGCTGGGTTCTCCGTTGGAATCCATTTCCTGGGTCGGTTTGGTTGCAGCCGCGTGCACGGTAGAAATTCGTTTACGAGAGGCCCTGAAACCATGCAAATGGCCGACTGCTCTTGGCCGCCCGCCCGATACCCATCCCTCAGCACGCGCCGCAGGCGATGCAGGTGGCCGTGTCGCATGGGGCGGTCTGGCGGGCGGCGAGCGCCTTGCGCCGCTCGACCAGCAGGAACCGTTTGGTGATGCGGTGGTCGATGAAGTCCCATGGGAGCAGTTCCTGCTCGCCGTACCGGCGGTGGACGTAGCTGTCCGCATGCGGCAGGCCGTCGAGGCCGCCGTGTTGCCAGTCGCGGATGACGCGCCACCAGTCACCGCCCGCGGCATGGATGGCGGTCAGGGCGCGGCCGACGCGCCGGTCGCCCCGCGAGAGCAGAGTGGCGAGGTACGCCTCGCGCGGCGACTCGATGTCGAGCTGTACATTGGGAATTCGCGCGCACGCGTGGCGCAGCACGCGCATCTTCGCCCGCAGGCGCGCGATCGAGTCCATCGGCTCCCACTGAAACGGCGTCCACGGTTTGGGTGAGAAGGGATTGAGCGAGATCGTCACGCCACCGATGCGACCGCGTTCGCGGCTGCCCTCGCAGAGCCGGGCACGAATTTTCTCGGCCAGCCCCGCGATCGCCAGCACGTCGTCGTCCGTCTCCGTCGGCAGACCGAACATAAAGTACAGCTTGAGCGACTCGACGCCGCGTCCGACCAGCAGCTCGGCCGCGCGCAGGATGTCCGCTTCGGTCAGGTTCTTGTTGATGACCCGCCGCATGCGCTCCGAGCCCGCTTCGGGCGCGACGGTGACGCTGTGCGTACCGCCGCGGGCGAGCGCTGCGGCCAGGCGCGGCGTCACGCAGTCCGCCTTGAGAGAAGACGGCGACAACCGCCCGCCCGCCGCCGCGGTCAGCTCCGCGAGCAGGTCGACGCCGGGCACACTGGCCATTTCCGCGCCGACGAGCCCGATCGTGTCGCGCTCGCGCAAGCCCTCGCGCACCGACGTGGCGAGCAATCGCGGATCGCGGGTGCGAATGGGACGGTACATGAAACCGGCGGCGCAGAAGCGGCAGCCCCACTGGCAGCCGCGGCTCGCCTCGACCATCACCATGTCGCCGAACACCGCTTCGTCGCTGAGCACGCGCGTCGTGGTGGCGAAGGTATTCAGGTCCCGGACCAGGCGTCGCTCCACCTGCGCGGTTCCCGGACCCAGGTAGTGCAGGGCCACCTGCTGCGGGCCGTCGAACACCGGCCTGTAATGCGCTGGTACGTACGCGCCGCGGATACGGGCACCGATCTCGTTGAGCAACGTGGTACGGCTGGCCGCGTGTCCCGATACTTCCGCGTACACATCGAGAAACTCCGGCAGCATCTCCTCCGCTTCGCCGATGAGGAACAGGTCGATGAAATCGGCAACGGGCTCCGGGTTGAGAAAGACGGCAGGACCGCCAGCGATGATCAGCGGCCCGGCGTCCCCGCGCTCGTCGCTGCGAGCGGCGACCCCGATCAGCTCGAGCATGCGGATGACGTTCAGATAGTCGGCCTCGAAGGAGATGGAGAAGGCCACGATGTCGAACTCGGCAACCGCGCGGGCGCTTTCCAGTGAGCGCAGCGCGCCGCGCGTTTGCCACCCGCCGTCCGCCTCGTCGGGCAGGAACGCACGCTCGCAGACCACCCCGGGATGGCGGTCGAAGATCTCGTAGACGACCTGGAAGCCCAGGTTGCCCATCGCCACGGCGTAGCGATTGGGGTAGAGGAGGCAGGCGCGCACCGGGGCGTCCTGCTTCTTGGCGAAGCGAAAACGCTCGCGCGCGCGCCGTTCGCGCGCCTGGTGCTCCAACGTCGCGGGCTGTGGCAAGCGGCCTTCCCCCGGGCCAGCCTAACGCGATGCGCGAGGGCGCTCAATGCGCCTCCATCGGACGAATACCCCCAAACCGAGAATCGTTGACTACAGAGGCGCAGACAGCACGGAGAAAAGCACTGAGCTCCCAGTCTGCCGAATTTTTGTCCCCCGCGAAGGTTTTCGCGGGCATGACAACCGACCATCCCTCGGGTTGCGGGCGAAGCCCGCGCTCAGCGTTTGTGAAAGAATCCCTCCCGTGGAGCGATGCTCCACCCCTCAAGTCTCGTGCCGGCGTAAGGCTGCTTCAACCTCGAGGGCGGGAGCACTGCTCCCGCCCTTCGGCCGCTATCGCGATCTGTGCCTGCATGGATGTTTCACAAGCTCTGAGCCAATCGCCCTCGATCAAGTCGTAATCAACGGCACGTAGGGCAGGCACCGCCCATCGGGGTGACTCACGATCCGTGAGCATTCCCACCCTACGGCTGGTGGCCAATGCCCACGCCGCGGCTGGGCGCACCGTGAGGTCCTTCGTCTTGACGAAAGGGAGGGGGGAGGGGCGACCCGCCGGTCGCCCCTCCCTGTACGGGGGGTTGGAAGGTTCGCGGCGGACTCCCGTAATCCGCAATCGGGAATCCGCGCTCGACATCACTCGGCTTGGCGGCGGAGGAAGGCCGGTCTGTCGTAGTCGTCTTCTTCGTCGTCTGCGATAACGTATTCGGAGTCGCCGACACGCCGGGCCGACGCGTGCTCTTCCTCGCAGCGTTTGAACTGCGGCTCGCCGCCCTCGTCGACGATGGTGCCGACGCGACGGACCGGGCGACCGGCCGCGCCGGCACTCCGGTCACCACCGTCCCCGCCGGGTCGAGCGCGAGGCCGGTGCCCGCGTCATCTAGA
>JBBITY010000486.1:0-2848 GCA_037440565.1 Desulfurellales bacterium | reverse complement strand
TCGAGCACGCGAAGCCGCTCGCCGTCGGCCTCACCTGCGCGCCCGGCGCGGCCGGACCGCGTGCGGCTCCGCCGGCGCGTTCATGATGTCGCCCAGGCGTGCGACGGCCAGCCGCGTCTGCTGCCACTGTTGCCACAAACCGACCATCCTGAGCATGGGCTGGCCGATGCGACTCGCGAACATCTGGAACGCGACCAGCATGCCGATGGTCATCGACGTGCCGGTCATCACGAGCCAGGCGCCGATCACCAGCACGCACAGCGTCATCAGCTGCTCCAACCCGTTCGCCCAGGCGCCGTAGGTGTTGGCCAGTTGGCGCGTGGCGAAGCCGGCACGGAGATACTCGGCCAGCAGCCCCCGGTAGCGCCGATTCAGCTGCGGCTCGAACTGCAGCGACTTGACCGTCTCGATGCCGGCGACGTACTCGGTCAGGAACGCCTGGTTCGCCGCCCCGCGCCGGAACTGCTCGTTGAGCCGCTGCTGGAACAGGGGCGCGACCAGCAGGCTCATGCCGGCCACCAGCGCCAGGATGCCGAGCACCAGCAGCGTGAGCACCACGCTGTACCACAGCATGATCGCGACGAACAGCACGACGAAGGGCAGGTCCAGCGCCAGCGTCACCGCGGCCGAGGCGAGGAACTCGCGGATCGTGTCGATCCCCTGCAGCCGCGCGGCGATGACGCCCGTGGGCCGGCGCTGGAAATAGAGGAGCGGCAGGCGGAACAGCCGGTCGAACACCTGCGCGCCGAGCACGGCGTCGATGCGCTGGCCGGCGTGCAGGATCAGGTACTGGCGCACCCACGACAGCAGGCTGGCAAAGAGCATGAACACGGCCATCGCGACCCCGAGCGCGATCAGCGTGCTCGCGGTGTGGTGCACGATCACCTTGTCGATGATGACCTGCGTGAAGAGCGGCAAGCCGAGCCCGATGAGCTGCAGCACCAGCGAGGCGGCGAGCACGTCGCGCCACACCATGCGATGCCTCAGGATCTCCGGGCCGAACCAGCGCAGGCCGAAGCGCGCCTCGTGCCGGGCGATGTCGTCGGGGTCGGCCGCAAGCTCCGCCTGCGGGATCAGCGCCAGCGCCGTGCGGCCGAAGCGGCGCTCGAGCTCGGCGAGCTGGACCGCCGCCGGCGCCGGCGCACCACGCTCGAGCACGAGCGCCGAGCGCTCGTCGGCGTTGAGCACGAGGCCCCAGGCCGTCGTGCCCTCCCGGGACCCGCTTGGCCCGCGCAGATTCATGGCGAGCGGCAATCGCCAGCCGAGCAGCGCGGCGAGGCTCGCGGACCGCCATTCCATCGTCAGCCCGAGCTTCGACGCCGCCGCGGACAGCTCATCGGCCGCGAGCGGACCGGGATGCTCCCGGGAGAACAGGGCCGGATCGAAGGGCACGCGATGCAGGGCGCAGAACGAGCCGAGCAGCCAGGCGGCCTCGTGGGCATCGAGCGCCGGCAGCGGAAACGACCTTCCTGTCATCCCGCTACCGACATTGACCGATCATCGATGACGTCATCGCCGTTGCCCTCGTCGCATCCTGCCGAAGGCCGTACATCAGTCGGCGGCAACGATAGCAAAGGCCCCGGGGCACCGGCAAACCGGTATTGGGCCAGGTTTCCTAATAAATGGTCGACCTCCGTCGCGGCGCGATTGCTGGACTACGGAGCCTCCGATGCCCGTTGCCAAGCGATGGCCCGCCCTGGCGCCGTGTTTCGGGCAATCGAACCTCGGGCGTGGCTGGACCAGGAGGCAACGAGCAGAGCGCTCACTCGACAATCTTCCAGAACGAGTCCTTGCGCGTGATCTTCCCGTCCGCGAACTCAAGGAGGTCGACGCCGCGCACCTCGATACGTTTACCCAGGACAGTGTTGCCAGTGAGCGTCCATTCGGAGACGCCGAAGTCGCCGCAGACCCAGTGACGGTCTTCGCCGTAGTGCACGTCAGGAATGCCCTCGAACCGCTTCGCCAGCCCAGCGCGGACGTCCCTCTTTCCGGAGTAGCGATCCCCGCGGGGACCGACGCCGCGCGGCATGTAGAAGACGCAGTCGTCTGCGAAGTAGTCCATGATGGAGTCGAGGTCGTGACGGTTGAACGCTTCCAGAAAGCCCTTCAACAGGTCGACGGTCACGCGCTGAGACATGGCAGGTCCTCGCAGGGCTGTCAATTCAGCAGCACTTTGACGCTATGAGCGGCCCCAAGACCCAGATCCGGCTTGTCCAGGTTGGCAATCATGATGTCGAACATGCTCTGATAACCAATGACGTCACAGCGCTTGACGGGGCCGTCGATTGAATCCTGGTTTCGGCAATACACATCATCCACTGTCGCTCCGTATAGCACTTGACTGTAACTCGCATCCGGGCAGTTGCCAGCGCGATCGCTCAGCACCAGCGTCTGGTCGATTTCGTAGAGCTTGTTCTTGATGTCGGTACAGGTTGCCTGCAACGCCATCTGGACGAATGCGTTTTCATCGACCTGCGGACTGGCTTCACCTGAGCCGTCTCCGCACGAAGCTACCGCCAACGCCATTGCGAGAAGCAACGTAAGGCCAACCGCGCTTGGCCGGATTTCCGGGCAACGGTTCGTGGACATGTGACACCTCCAAGCGGCCCAACGCGCGCGCCAGGTGGCGGCGTGGGAAAGTGTTGCAGGAACGCCTGCGCGTCCCGCCGTCCGCTCGCGTGCTCAGAGCGGCCTGCCTTGATCTCATCGAAGCTGCCCCGCTCCCTGGCACTGCGACGACCGTGCGTAGCGCGCAACTTGGCGGCCCGTCGAAGGGGGCTCGCCGAAGCTGCAGAACAGGATGCTCCTGCAAACGTAGCGGCGCAACTGCGCTGACATCTCCTCCGTG
>JBBITY010000485.1:328-2858 GCA_037440565.1 Desulfurellales bacterium | reverse complement strand
GGCGTCGCAGATTTCGCCCACCGCTTCTTCTCCGTCACCGAGCAGCACGGCATCGAGAAAATCAGCCAAAGGCTCGGGGTTGAACGCACACGGCCCGCCCGCGATGACCAGCGGATCGCGCGCCGTGCGCTGGCCGGCCAGCAGGGGGATGCCCCCGAGGTCGAGCATGGCGAGGACGTTCGTGTACGTCAGCTCGTACTGCAGGCTGAAGCCGACGATGTGAAACTGGGCGAGCGGCGTGAACGTCTCGAGGGAAACCAAAGGATGGCCGTGTACGCGCAGGAGAGATTCGAGGTCGAACCACGGAGCGTAGACGCGTTCCGCGTACACGTCCGGCCGCCGATTCAGGATGCCGTACAGAATCTGCAAGCCGGGATGCGATTGGGCAATCTCGTACACCTCCGGGAAGGCGAGGGCGAAGCGCAACGCAACCGTGGCCGGGTCCTTGCGGACCGCGCCGCGCTCGCTGCCGAAGTAGCGGCCCGGCTTCTCCACCCGCGCCAGCAATGCCTCGTATGTCGGACGGGAGAATCGCATCGCCGTGAGGGGCGGGATGATAGGTGGAAGCCCCGGTGAGCGCAACCGCGCGGCCTGAGCCATATGGCCGCCACAAGTGCGGCGAGTTGACTTCAAAACACTGGATGAGTAACGTCCTGGGAACTTTAACCAGACCAGCAGGGCAGCCGGCAATGATGGATGGCGCGATGGTTCTGAATACCAAGGTCCTGGTCCTGAACCGGTCCTTTCTGCCCGTGCACATCACTTCCGTACGGCGGGCGTTTTCGCTGTTGTATCAGGGACTTGCAGAGGCCGTGAACGAGCAGTACCAGACCTTCGACTTCGCGAGCTGGAGCGAGCTGTCGGTCTCGCTGCACGACGATTCGATCGGGCTTGTACACCGGGTGATTCGGGTGCCACGCGTCATCCTGTTGCTGACTTACGACCGAGTGCCCAAGCGGCAGGTGAGATTCAGTCGCTTCAATGTTTACGCCCGCGATCGCAATACGTGCCAGTACTGCGGCGTGAGGTTCCCGCGTATGGAGCTCAACCTGGATCACGTCGTTCCCCGTTCACTCGGCGGCACCTCGACCTGGGAGAACGTGGTTTGCTCGTGCCACGCGTGCAACCGCCGCAAGGGAGGGCGCACCCCGACCGAGGCCGGAATGCGCCTGCTGCGCCCGCCCCGGCGGCCGGAGTGGACCCCCTTTATGCTCGAAACCTTCAGCTTGCGCCGGTATCGCGAGTGGCTGCCCTTCCTCTCGGCAGTCGACGCCGCGTACTGGAACACGGAATTGCTGCCGTGATTTCGGCCTTCCGGAGGTGCCGTTCGCTGAGGGCTCGTGAAGGAATCGCGGCGGGACAGGTCACAACACCGACAAGAAGGCGGGCGCAGTGCTCCCGCCCTCGAGAGTCGGGCGGCGGCGTGCCGGCCCCATTCTTGAGCGGTGGAGCGTTGCTATCGCGCCGCCAGTTGAATGCCACTGACGGACTGCACAGCCATCGCACGGACGCATGGCCGTGCGCCCCTGCGAAAGGTGGAAGCATCGCTCCCGCCCTCAAGAGCGCAGCGGCGCTGAGCCGCCACCATTCTTGAGGGGGGAGCAGTGCTCCACCCCGAGGGATTCTTTCACAAGCTGGCTGCTTTTCTTGACAGTCCGGAACGGGCATGAGATGTACGGAGCGTGGTGGATGGGGCGTTGAGGGGGCGATGGACGTGGTGGTGGCGCGGGAATGCGGATCAAGAGCCTTGAGCTGATCGGCTTCAAGTCGTTCCCGCAGCGGACCGTCATCGAGGTCCCACCGGGCGTGACCGGCGTGGTTGGGCCGAATGGGTGTGGCAAGTCCAACATCGTCGACGCGATTCGCTGGGTTCTGGGCGAGCAGAGCCCGAAGCACCTGCGCGGCGAGGCGATGGAGGCGGTGGTGTTCAACGGCAACGAGCGCCTGGCCCCACTGGGCATGGCCGAAGTCTCGCTGACCTTCGAGAACGACGACCCGCCGCCCACACCCAGTGATCTCGACTTGGAGGTGTCGACGCTACCCGCACACCTTCGCAGCCTGCCCGAGATCACCGTCACGCGGCGGTATTTTCGTTCCGGCGAGTCGGAGTACACGATCAATCGGCAGCCCTGCCGACTGAAGGACATCACCGAGCTGTTTCTCGGCACCGGCGTGGGGACGAAGGCGTACGCCATCGTCGAGCAGGGCCGCGTCGAGCAATTGATCAACGCGAAGCCCGAGGATCGCCGGCTGTTCATCGAGGAAGCCGCGGGGACGACGCTTTACCGCAGCCGCAAGCTGGCCGCCGAGCGCAAGATGGAGCGCACCCGCGAGAACCTCGCGCGGGTCAGCGACGTGCTGCGCGAGATCGACCGGCAGATCCAGTACCTGCAACGGCAGGCAAAGAAAGCGGAAGCCTATCGCCGCCTGACGGCGGAGGTGCGCGAGCTGGAGGTGCGCCTGGCGGCGCGCCACTGGTGGGGCCTGCGGCGGCAGCTCCAAGAACGGGACGCCGAATTGCAGCGCCTGT
>JBBITY010000485.1:0-308 GCA_037440565.1 Desulfurellales bacterium | reverse complement strand
GCCTGTCGGAGCGGGAGCAGATGTTGCGGGCGCTGCTGGCGACGTGCCAGCAGGCCCAGCAGGCGGCGGCAGATGCGGCGGCGGCGGCCGAGCATCGGCACGCGGCGCTGCGCGAGCGCTTGGCCGTGCTCGAGGCGGAACGCGAGAGCCTGCGCGAGCGAGTTGGGTTGCTGGCGCGCGAGCGAGAGGAGCGCGAGCGGCGGCGCGGCCGGCTGGTCGAAGAGCTGGAGGCGACGCGCGCGGCACAGCAAGCGGCGACCGCCGCCGGGCGGCGCGCGGAACGCGAGCGCGAGGAGGCGGCGCAATAC
>JBBITY010000484.1:0-2862 GCA_037440565.1 Desulfurellales bacterium | reverse complement strand
GGCATCGACCGCTATACCCGCTGCGGCCGAGAGCCCGTCGATCGCGCCGTCAATGTAATACGACTCACGTTCGCGGCTTTGCGGATCGAATCGCATAATTGTCGCTGTGCCCTCGTTGAACTCCGGCAGAAACTCGCTGCCCAGGCGCGTCACGAAGAGAACACCCAAAGCGACGAGTGCCAACCCGCCCGCGATGACGGTGTACGGCCGCGGCAGCGTTACCGAATACGCCATTCGCGCTAGCGCCTTGCATCCGCGCAGCACGAGGCCGTCCTTCTCGTGCTCCATTCGCTTCATGCGCGGGAGCAGGTAGTAGCTCAGTGCCGGAGTGACCGTCAGCGAAACGACCATCGAAGCCAGGATGCTGACGATGTACGCGATGGCCAGAGGTCGGAAGAGGCGCCCTTCCACACCCGCAAGCGCGAAGCACGGTAGAAAAACGAGCAGCACAACCGCGGTGCCGAACACGATCGAGTTGCGGATCTCGCTGGATGCGTCGTAGACCACCTGCATCGCCGACCGCGGGTGAGGCGCATGGCGGTTCTGCCGCAGCCGCCGGAACACGTTCTCGACATCGACGACCGCATCGTCCACAAGCTCGCCGATGGCGACCGCGATACCGCCCAGCGTCATGGTGTTGATCGACTGGCCGAAGAACTTGAAGATCAGTGCCGTGACCAGCAGGGAGAGCGGAATGGCCGTGAGCGTGATGAACGTCGTGCGGAAGTTCATCAGGAACAGCGCCAGGATGATGACGACCAGGATCGAGCCATCGCGCAGGGCTTCCTCGACATTGCTGATCGCCGCCTCGATAAAGTGCGCCTGCCGGAACAGGTCGGCGTTGATGATGAGGTCTTTGGGCAACGAGGGGCGCAACTGCGCCAGCGCCTTGTCGATGTGCTCGGTCAGATCGCGGGTGTCGACGCCCGGCTGTTTCTGAATCGCCATGATCACGGCCGGCCGTGCATTCATGGAACCGTCGCCGCGCTTGATGAGCGCGCCGCCTTCGCGCACGGTCGCGACATCACGAACGAGAATGGGTCGCACGGCTCCTTCGCTGGTGCGCGTGGCTACGAGGGAGGCGCCGATGTCTTCGGCCGAGCGGACGCGCCCGAGATTGCGGACGACGAATTCCTGGCTGCCGGCGACGATGAACCCGCCGCCGGAGTTCTCATTGGCTTTGGCGAGGGCTTCTTCGAGATCGCTCAGCGTCAGGTCGTAGCGGCGGAGCTTCTCCGGGTCGGCGAGCACCTGAAACTGCTTCACTTCGCCGCCCATGACGGTGATCTGGCCGACGCCGGCGACAGCCAGCAGCGTCGGCCGGATGGTCCAGTCCGCCAGCGAGCGCACCTCCATCGGTGGAAGCGAATCGCTCCGCAGCCCGACGAGCATGATCTCGCCCATGATGGACGTGACCGGTCCCATCACGGGAATCACGCCCGGCGGCAGCTTCTCGGCGACCTGGTTCAGCCGCTCCTGCACCACCTGGCGGTCGTACCGGATGTCCGTGCCCCAACCAAACTCGACGATCACGACGGAAAGCCCGAGTCCTGTTTGGCTGCGGACACGCTCGACACCTGGAGCGCCATTCAAGGCGGTCTCAAGGTGGAATGTCACTTGGGTCTCGACCTCTTCCGGCGCCAACCCCGGCGCTTCCGTGAGGATGGTCACGGTCGGTCGGTTCAAGTCGGGCAAGACATCCGTCGGGAGCTGTGCAGCCGTGAACAGCCCGTACGCCGCGATGAGGACCGCGGCGGCGAGCACCAGCACGCGGTTGTGCAGCGAGAATCGGATGATTGCGTTGAGCACGAATTCCGCTCTTTCCGGGGACGCTGACTCTTACGGATGGCCGGCTGACGGCGTAGGCGTTGCTGCGGCCACGGTTACGTTCCCTTTGGGCCGCAACTGCGTGAGCGAGTACGCGCCGTCAGTGACCACCACGTCACCCGGCGCCAGCCCGGCGAGCACTTCCAGGAAGCGGTCGTCCCGCACGCCGGGATTGATGTCCTGCTTCTTGTAAACTTCGCCGTTCTTCAGGAACACGAAGTGCATTGGGCCATCCTGCACGACCGCAGAAACGGGAACGACGACGCCGTCCTTGGCCTCGCGCAGGACGATCGTCAGGTCCACGAACATCCCATCGCGCAGCGTGAGATCGGCATTGGGCGCTTCAATCACGACGTGCGCTGTGCGTTTGATCGGGTCCAGCACGGGACTGACGAACCTGATCTTGCCCTTGACCTGAAATGCGCTGTCAGCCGGCGTGCGGATTCGGACCTCGTCGGATGAACGGTGTGTGACTCGCGCGATTAGCGACTCCGGCAGTTCGCCCTCGACCTGCACCTCGTTGAATTCGGCGATCGCCAGCAGCGTTTCTCCGGGCGTGGTCCAGTGGCCGGGCCTTGCGCTGCGCTCAACGACGACTCCGTCTGCTGGTGCAACCAGGCGCACGATGTTGATCGGCTGATCGTCCGCGGGCTGCGTGACGGCCGCCTGTTCGGTCGGCTCCACATTCGCAACTGCCAGAAGCGCGTCGCGCGACAGCCGCAGGGCTTCCGCCTGATGGCGCAGCACTTCCGCCTCTCGGATGGCGACAGTCAGATCGACCTCGCGCAGCTTCGCTTCGCCGCGAGCCTTGAGCGCCGCCGCGCGTCGGTCGGCCAGCTCGTTCAGCGTTACGGCCTTCTCGCCGGTGGATTCCAGCCGCTCCAGCTCGGCTTCAACGAGCTTCGCAGTCGCCTCGGAGTTCTCGGCCTCGACGTGCAACTGCTCGACGCGTCCCTCGCCCCGGATCAGCTCCAGCGCCAGCCTCTGGTACTCAACTTCCAGCTTCCGGGCCTCAAAGACGTTTTTCGCCAGCTC
>JBBITY010000483.1:566-2864 GCA_037440565.1 Desulfurellales bacterium | reverse complement strand
CGGCGCAACTGGGAGCTGTGGACGCACCTGCCCGATACCAACGATCGCTACGTCAACATCGCCAATCTCGAAGAGGGCATTGGGGTGCTGCCGTCGCTGCTCCTCAAGAAGAAGAATTATGGCGCCATGGTCGGCGGCGACGGCGCGTGCATGGGGTGCGGCGAGAAGACGGCCATCCACCTGGTGGTGTCGGCCGTGACGGCGATGATGCAGAAGCGCGTCGCGCCGTACGTGCAGAAGCTCGACGAGCTGATCGCGCGCCTCGACGTCAAGGCGCGCGCGCTGCTCGCCTCGGGGGCCGACCTCGGGGCGGTGCTCTCGGCAACCGGCGGTGCGGTGGCAGTGCCGCTCGATGAGGCGAAGAGGGAAGCGGTGCGCCGCATCGCCGCACTGATCGATCAGCTGAAAGATCTGCGCTGGCGCTACACGGAAGGGCCGAGCGGCGGCGGCCGAGCGGCGTGCGGCATCGCCAACGCCACCGGCTGCACGTCGGTGTGGGGCAGCACGTATCCGTACAATCCGTATCCGGTTCCGTGGACCAACCATCTCTTCCAGGACGCGCCGTCGATTGCCATTGGCCTGTTCGAGGGCCACATGCGCCAGATGGCCGACGGGTTCATCGCCGTCCGCCGCGCCGAGCTGCTGTTGTCCGGGGAGTACGATGCGGCGGTGCACGAACCCTTTTTCACGCAGTTCGACTGGCGGCAGTTCAGCGACGAGGAGTTCGCCCTCTGCCCGCCGATGTTTGCGGTGGGCGGCGACGGCGCCATGCTGGACATCGGTTTTCAGAACCTGTCGCGGTTGCTCGCCTCCGGGAAGCCGGTGCGCGTCATCATGGTCGACACGCAGGTGTACTCCAACACCGGCGGCCAGGCGTGTACGAGCGGCTATTTGGGCCAGGTATCCGACATGGCCCCGTTTGGCGCGGCGCAGCGCGGCAAGGAAGAGCTGCGCAAGGAGATGAGCTTGCTGGCGATGGCGCATCGCGATGTGTTCGTGCTGCAGTCATCCCAGGCGGCGCCGTCGCATTTGATCGGTGGGGTTCTGAAAGGGTTGCAGTCGCGTCACCCGGCCGTCTTCGTCCTCCACGCACCGTGCCCGCCAGAGCACGGCCTGGGCGATGATCGGGCCTTCGACGCCGCCAGGCTGAGCCTGGAGAGCCGCGCCTTTCCGCTCCTGGTCCATGACCCCGATGCCGGGCCGGCAATGGCGGACCGGCTGAACCTGGACGGTAACCCGGCCGTCGACGACCCGTGGCCAACGTACGACCTCAAGTACGTCGACGAGAGTGGAACCGAGCGCGTCATGTCGCTGCCGCTCACCACCGCCGACTGGGCGGCCACGGAGGGGCGGTTCAAGAAGCACTTTGCGGAGATCTCCGCCCAGATGTCGGAGTCCGATCTTGTTCCGTTCCACGAGTATCTGCACTTGTCGCAGGCGGAACGGGCGGGGAAGACCCCCTTCATTTACGTCTTGCGCGAGGGGCGGCGCCTCGGGCGGCTTGCTGTCGCCGAGGAGGTCGTCCGTCTCGCCGAAGAGCGCCAGCGTTTCTGGTCGCAACTCCGCCAGATGGCCGGGCTGGAGCTGGCGCCCGCAGTGCGCGCCTCGTTCGTGCAGGACCTTCAGGCCGAGTTCGACCGGAAGGAGCAAGCCCTGCGCGCCGAGTATGAAGCCAGGCTCGCCGACTTGAGAGCGCAGTATCCGCGCCTCGTCGCGCGGCGTCTGGCGGAGGGGCTGATCCGCGCCGGCAACGGCGACAAAGCGCTGACGGCACTGCTCGCCAAGGCGCAGGCCCTGGCGGATCAGGTGCCCGCCGGCGCCGGCGCACCGGACGCGCGAACGATTGCAGCGCCGATGGTGCCGGAGAATCCGATCGCGGCGAATTCTTCCATTGCCTCCCCCGCGGCAAATGGGGGGAGTGCCGCGGACGAGAGGAAGCCGACCGGGCCGTACATCGAGTCCGAGCGGTGCACGACGTGCGATGAGTGCATCAACGTCAACGGCAAGCTGTTCGCCTACAACGAGCGGAAGCAGGCGTACATCAAGGACGCGCGCGCCGGCACGTTCAAACAGCTTGTGATGGCCGCAGAGCGGTGCCCGGTTGGCATCATTCACCCCGCGACACCACTGAATCCGAACGAACGTGACGTCCAGAAGTGGGTCGCGCGGGCCGCGCCGTTCAACTGAGGGCCCGTGAGGAGATCGACCGGGAGGTCGGCGGTGGGGCGAAGCTGGGGCGGGAGCGCTGCTCCCGGCCTGAAGATTACCTGACCAAAATGCATGGCGCCTTCCTCGAGG
>JBBITY010000483.1:0-551 GCA_037440565.1 Desulfurellales bacterium | reverse complement strand
AGCACTGCTCCCGCCCTCAAGAACGGGGCCGACGGGCTCGGAGGCCCGCCGGCCCTACCCCAGGCTGGTCGACACCTGGATGCCGAGCTTCTCTGCCATCTGCATCGCGCGCGGCTCCACCGCCGGGCTGATGATCATCCGCGCTGCGTGCGTGCCGGTCTGCCGTTCGTAGAGCTGCGCCTTGCGTTCGAACGCCGCCAGATCGCCGCTCGACACATGCGACTTCACCTCGATCAGTAACGTGCCGCCGTTGTCCACCACCAGGTCGAGCTCGATCGAGGCCGGGTGGCCGAAGACGATGCCCTCCGGATCGAATCCTTCCCAGTGCTGGACGCGGGCACCGAAGCGCTGCTCCAGCACGGAGCGCATACCCTCGCGAAAGGCTTCCTCGGAGAGCAAGCCCCAGCGGGCGCCCAGGGCCTCAACGCGCCGGAAAGCTTCCTCGATGCGTTTGCCCTGCTCCTCGATGCGTTTGCCCTGCTCCTCGATGCGTTTGCCCTGTTCCTCGATCCGTTTACCCTGTTCCTCGATCCGTTTACCCTGTTCCTCGA
>JBBITY010000482.1:0-2871 GCA_037440565.1 Desulfurellales bacterium | reverse complement strand
TGCAGTGAACGGCGCAGCCAGCCGGAGCGAACGCAGGGGTCTTGCAGGCTATCGACCCACCAACCAGTACGCCAAAGGCACTCTCAGTCTCGGAACCGCAATGGCCATCTCCGGTGCGGCCGCCAGCCCGAACATGGGTTATCACTCCTCGCCTGCGCTGGCCTTTCTGCTGACCATCTTCAACGTCCGGCTGGGCTGGTGGCTCGCCAACCCCCGCCGCAACACCTGGACAAAGGACGGCCCCACCTTCGGACTCTTCTGTCTCCTGGCTGAACTCCTGGGCGCCACGAACGAGGAGTCGCGGTTCGTCTATCTCTCCGACGGGGGGCACTTCGAGAACCTCGGTCTGTACGAACTGGTTCGCCGCCGTTGCCGGTACATTGTCGCGTGCGATGCATCGCAGGACCGGGACTTTCAGTTCGAAGACCTCGGCAACGCTATCCGAAAATGCCGGACGGATCTGGGCGTCGAGATCGAGATCGACGTCGACCCGCTTCGCAAGCAGGGAGACGCCGGATATTGCCGCTGCCACTGCGCGGTGGGAACCATCCATTACGAAACTGCTCATCCCGGCGCACCGGCGGGCGTCCTCGTCTACCTCAAGCCGTCGCTCACGGGCCGAGAGCCAACCGACTTGCTCAATTACCACGCCCTCGATTCGGCATTCCCGCACCAATCGACGACCGACCAGTGGTTCGATGAATCTCAATTCGAGAGCTACCGCCATCTCGGCTACCACATCGGCCGCACGACGTTCCGCCCGCTGCTTGGCGACACGGCAACGACGGCGGAAGACTTCCGTGTGGGGCAGCTCTTCGCCGCCCTGCATGCCAGCGCGAGTGCCAGCATCGAGCCCGCGACGGCTGGCGTGAAGGACACCGGGCCCAGCGCCGGGCCCGCGGCCGGCGCGCCCGCACCATCGCAAGCCGCTTGACTCCGTTTGAGTCCCAACCGGCCAACGGCGGCCCGACAGCCGCCGTCTGGCGCCGCCCTCGCATCACCTGCGCGGGAGGGAGAGGTAGGCATTCAGATGGAGGAGCTTTTTCCGCTTGCAACATTCAGCGGCGCAGTGCGATAGGAACCACACGGTCTTCGGGGGGATCCATGGAACTCGGCAAGCGCTTCGTGAGTACACTGGCGGCGGTACTCCTGCTGCCGGTCGGGGCCGGTCAGGCGGCCGTCAGCGATGTTCCCACCGGCGGGCGGCTGGTGCGGCTCCGCGCCAGTCAGAACAACCCGGAGCGGCGCAACTTCACCTTCCACTCCGCGCTCGATGCGGCGGTCGCGCCGCCGTTTCCGAGCCCCGCCACCGGCGCCTCACTGCTGGTCTTTACCTCCAATGCCGCGGGGCAGTGCCGCGCCGAGATTCCGCTGCCCGCGAGTCACTGGCAGGCGATCCGCAACGACGGTTCGAATCGCGGCTGGCGCTACCGCGACCGCACCGGCAGTGCGGGCGGCATCCGCCGCGTGGTGATCCGCACAGGGCCCGACGGCGGGCACATCTTCGTCAAAGGCCGGGGCAGCGCATTCCCCTGCGCCCTTGCCGCGGCGGCCCAGAACGAGCCGCTGGCCGTCGTCCTGCGCCTCGGCGACACGCGCTACTGCGCGGCGTTCGGGGGCAATGTGACCGACAACACGACGGGTCGTTTCGATGCGCACGACGCCCCGGCACCCGTCGCCTGCCCGGACAACGATCTGACCGTTGCCAACCTCAACGTCCTGCACGGCTTCTTCTGCCCGTCAGGGACCGGCTTCTGCCGGCTGAGCGACCGCATCGCGCTGCTCGGCCAGTGGATCGTCGAGCGCGGCTGCCCCGATGTCGTCGCGCTGCAGGAGGTCTTCGATCTCCCTCCCACCGGTTCGATGATCCCCGAGATCCAAACCCAACTGCTCAACGTCTGCCCGTTCACGTACAACATCTTGTACATCCGCACGAACGCAATTGACGATGAGCTGCTCCTCTCGCGTTATCCGGCGCTATCCACCGAAGTGAGTTTGCTGTACGGGGCGTTCCGCAATGTGCTGTACGCGCGCCTCGACCACCCGATCGGACCCGTCGACGTGTTCTCCACGCACCTCGCCTCGGGATCCGACGGGGCCAACAATCCGTGCGGAAGCCAAGGCCCCTGCCCCGCCGAATGCGTGGCGGCAGGCGCGGCGACCGTCCGCGAATGCCAAGCAGTCAGACTCGCGACCTTTGCCGAGGCACGCCACGACGTGACGACGCCTGGCGTGATCGTTGGCGACTTCAACGCGGAGCCCTTCACGTTCGTGTACAATCAATTCGTCGACCGCGGGTGGCCCGATACCTACCTCGGCGCCGGGAATGCCGAGTGCGTTCCGGCCACCGGTCTGGGCTGTACGTCGGGGCGTGAGGATCAGGACCTCAGCGATCTGGAATCGCCGGTCCTCAATCAGACCGAGCGGATCGATTACGTCTTCCTGATCCCGCCCGGCGCCGGCTCCTCGTGCGCCGGCACGCTCGACTCGCCGAGCGACGCCGACGGTGATGGCATCGCCACGCGGCTCTTCGCGGACGAACCGAACCCGTTCGCCTCGACGTGCGGCCCGGCGCCCGATCCGATCTGCTGGGTGTCGGACCATACCGGCGTGCAGACAGACGTGAATTGCGACTAGACGGAAAAGGGGATAAGTCCCATACCGCGTTAATGGGACTTATCCCCTTTTCGTGGAGCGCTTCGCCAATGAGACGCCCGGCTCCATGCTTGGCTTTCTTACTTTTCGCTCTCTGTCTGCCCGCCGCTGCGGCCGAGGCGCCGCGGCGCCCCATCCAGTTCGGCGTTCAGATCGCCCCGGAGAAAGCGAGCTACGCCGACCTTGTCGCGGCCTTTCAAGCCATCGAGGGGGCCG
>JBBITY010000481.1:0-2873 GCA_037440565.1 Desulfurellales bacterium | reverse complement strand
TCGCGCTCGATCTCGAGCTGCATCACTCGGCGCGACACCTCGTCGAGCTCGGCCGGCATGGAGTCGATCTCGGTGCGCAGCTTGGCGGCAGCCTCGTCGACGAGGTCGATGGCCTTGTCGGGGAGAAAACGATCGCTGATGTAGCGCTGGGAAAGCACCGCCGCGGTGACCAGTGCGGCGTCCTTGATGCGCACGCCGTGGTGGACCTCGTAGCGCTCGCGCAAGCCGCGCAGAATGGAGATCGTGTCGTCGACCGAGGGCTGATCGACGAGGACGGGCTGAAAGCGCCGCTCCAGGGCAGCGTCCTTCTCGACGTGTTTGCGGTACTCGTCGAGCGTCGTCGCGCCGATGCAGTGCAGCTCGCCGCGCGCCAACATCGGCTTGAGCAGGTTGCTGGCGTCCATGGCGCCCTCGGCGGCGCCGGCCCCGACCACCGTGTGCAGCTCGTCGATGAAGAGGATGACGTCGCCAGCGGAGTCCTGCACCTCTTTCAGCACCGCCTTGAGCCGCTCCTCGAACTCGCCGCGGAACTTGGCGCCGGCAATCAATGCGCCCATGTCGAGCGCCACCAGCCGGTGATTCTTCAGGCCTTCGGGCACGTCCTGGCGGACGATGCGCTGCGCGAGCCCCTCGACGATGGCCGTCTTGCCGACACCGGGCTCGCCGATGAGCACCGGATTGTTTTTCGTGCGGCGCGAGAGTACCTGGATGACGCGGCGAATCTCGTCATCGCGGCCGATCACCGGATCGAGTTTGCCTTGAGCGGCCAGTTTGGTGAGATCGCGTCCGTAGCGTTCGAGGGCCTGATAGGTCGTCTCCGGATGCGGGCTCGTGACCCGCTGGCTGCCCCGCACCTTCTGCAGGGCGGCCATCAGCGATTCACGCGTCACTCCTTGGTCGCGCAGCAGGCGCCCGGCCGCGCCGCGGTCGTCGCCCATGGCGAGCAACAGGTGCTCGACGCTCACGTACTCGTCCTTGAGGTTCGCCGCTTCGTCCTCGGCGCGGGCGAGCAAGCGGCTCAAGCGCTGCGTGACGTAGAGCTGATCCGGCCCCGCGGCCGGTCCCGAGACTTTCGGCATGCGTTCGAGTTCCTCGCGCAAGCGGCTCTGCAAGGCGCCGAGGTGCGCGCCGGCACCCTGCAAGACCGGCCCGGCGAGGCCCTCGCGTTGCTCTAGCAAGGCGAGCAGCAGGTGTTCGACGTCGACGCCTTGATGACTGAGGCGCGTGGCAATGCCCTGCGCCTCTCGCAGCGCGTCCTGAGATCGTTCGGTGAACCGGCTGATATTCATCCCGACTCCGTGCGCCCAAGTTAAGCACGATTTGCGCGGGCGCAAGAATGCAGGAGGTGCCGCGTTGACAAGGCAAAATGAGGCCGGGTACCCTATCGTGCGGCGGCGTGCCCATTTGAGGCGGCCGTCTGCCAGGTGGTGAGCGGTGCAATTCCCTGGCGCGCGCGCTACGCTGGGAAGTGAAGGAGTCTGGCAATGCCTGATGAGAAGGACCGGTTGGGCGATAAGCTACGCGACGTGGAGCGCGGGCGCGAGGATCAGTATTTTGCCCAGCGCGACCGCGAGCTGATCGAGAGACTGCGCCGCGAGCGGGATGCTGCGGTGGAGGAAGCGCAGCGCGCGGCCGCTCTCAACCGCTGCCCCAAGTGCGGCACCGCGCTGCGCCAGCGCGAGCACCGCGGGGTCAAGGTGGACGAGTGCCCGTCCTGCGGTGGCATCTGGCTTGATCACGGCGAATTCGAAGAGCTGGCCGGCCGAGAGAGCGAAGGGTGGTTGGGGCGGTTCTTCCGCGAGCGGCTGGGGTAGGGCGCCAGGCTGTCACACTGTTGCGTCGTTGGTGGTCAGGGCAGTAGGTGGGCGTTGCCCGCCGATATTGCGAGCGGTGTTCGGCGGTGGGCGGCGCCCACCCCCCAACTGGTCGCAACCTCGCGAAGGACCTCTCACCCCCGTCAGTCGGAAATCTTCGTCAGGCTGCGCAAGGTGAAGTAGTCCTCCGGGAATGCGCGCTCAATGAATTGGGCGCTGTAACGCCCGCCCAGTGCTGCACGGTTGGTCTTGTCGTTCACGCCGACCACCATGTTCGGCGTGACCGCGGTGAACGTACCGTCCTCACTGCGCGACCAGTGGTACGCGCACATGGCGTTGTAAAAGTACTCGCCGGCGCGGTTGTGCACCAGCTTCCAGTAGATGCGGTACATGTCCTTGTCCATGAACATGACGACCTTGCCGAAGTTGTAGTACGGATCCTCGGACTGCCCTTCGAGAATCCACACCGGCCGCGGGATGAGCACCAGGTTCTCGACGATCAACCACGGAATCCCCTTTGCGCCGGGCGTCTCGTACGCACCCTTAAAGTACGGGATCTCGACGTTGAAGCGGGTGGGCGAGCTGGTCTTTTGCTGCAGCAGCGGATCGGGGCGCAGCACCGGGGCCAGGATGTTTCCTTCGCCGATAAGCTTCCACTTATAGTACTCGATCTTTCCTGCGTAGCAGTTCACGTCGTCGGCGAAGATGTCGAGGCCGGCGACGGGATCCGAGCGCGTCGCCGCATTGACTCGCCGCACCCGCCGCGTCGAGGGCACGTAAAACCACGCCTGGTCCTGCGACGTCCAGTCGTGCTTGCGCTTGGTCAATCCGCCGACGCCGTCGACATCCTGCGGTTCGAGCACGTTCGACATGCTGGTGGAGCGCAGGCCCTCAGGATTCGGCATCGGCCCGCTGTGCCGGCCCATGAAGCTGTTGATGTGCAGCCACAGCTTGATGACTATCTGGCCGGGCGTTTGAGCGAAGAGGAGTTCCTCAAAGCCTCGCGTCCTTGGCCGAATTACGCGACAGATTACCGCCCGCTGGTCGAATTTGCCCGCG
>JBBITY010000480.1:1523-2881 GCA_037440565.1 Desulfurellales bacterium | reverse complement strand
GGGCTCGGGCCATGGCGCCTATGTGGATGCCTGGCAGCGCGTTGTGATGCCGGCGGTGCAGCGCTTCCGCCCGGAACTCATCATCGTCTCCTCCGGTTTCGATGGCAGCGCCATGGATCCGCTGGGGC
This sequence comes from Desulfurellales bacterium, assembly GCA_037440565.1. GTDB lineage: Bacteria > Desulfobacterota > Binatia > HRBIN30 > CADEER01 > JBBITY01. The sequence continues at coordinate 2,753 of JBBITY010000480.1, read as the reverse complement.
GGATGCTGGCGCACGGCGAGACGTTCCGCGCGCTGGCCCGCCAGACGCTGGACGTGGCAGCGGAGGTCTGCGGCGGACGCGTGCTCGCCCTGCACGAGGGCGGCTACTCCACGGCTTACGTACCTTTTTGTGGACTGGCCGTGTTCGAGGAATTGATGGGACGGCGCACGGACGTCGCGGACCCCTTCCTCCCGATCTTCGCCGGCATGGGCGGACAGGAACTGCAGCCGCACCAGAGGGCGCTGATCGATCAGGCAGCAGCGCTGGTGGCCAGGGTGCCGGCCGGGCGCTGAGCGGTGCCGCCACGGGACCAGGCTGTCATTGGTACACCCATCGCTCAACCGGTCACTGCATCGAGTGTGGTCCGCTCAGTTCTTTGAAGTGAGTCGGGTGACGAGCCCGCGCAGCAGCAGGTACGGCACGATCGCCAGCATGAACGCGACGAGAAGTACCTCGCCCGGATACACGAAGCGCTGCACGATGACCTGGTAAACGATGTCGAGCACCAGCGCCAGGATGAACACCTTGCCGGCGCTCTTCCAGCCGTCCCGGATCATCGCCACGCGATGGTCGCGACGGGTCAGAAGCGCCCGGAAGTACGGCGGCTTGCCGGCCTTCGCACCCTTCAATCCGGCGAGAATGGCAAAGATGCAGGCGATGACCGGCCGCAGCACCAGCCGGAACCTCATCGGCCCGCTGATGCGGTCCGCCAGGTTCTCCGCGATACGCATCTCGGCCAGCGACTGCAGGTCCGCGGTGCCCAGCGGCCCCGCCGCCGGGGGGCGTCACCGAGCCACTTCCGGTTGAATCCGCGCACATGGCGTGCTGCAGGAGACGCTCATGTCGACAAGCCACAGTAGTCGTTTCACCTCCATTCTCCTCGTCACCGTCGCCTCATTCCTCTCGGCGTGCGCCGCATCGGGTCCGGAAATCCGCCGGGAAACGAACCCCGCGGCCACCTTCGCCAGCTACAGGACCTTCGGCTTCCTCTCCCCGCTCGCGACCGACAGGGCCGGCCATGAAACGCAGTTCACCACGCGGCTGAAGGAATCCACGCGCCGTCGCGGCTGGCGTTCTTCCGAGATCGAGACGGTCAATTACGGGCAAGGCAGCCTGACCATCGATCTCGTGGATGGGAACAGGAAACTGCTGGTGTGGCAGGCCACGGCCGAGGGTCGCGTTTCGCAGGAGGCTCGCACGAGGCCGGGCCCGGCGATCGACAAGGCTGTG
>JBBITY010000480.1:792-1499 GCA_037440565.1 Desulfurellales bacterium | reverse complement strand
CGGCCGGGCAGCATGTAGCCGCGTGTGGGCGACCGGCGCGGTCCTCAGGGCTCCTGAGCCACCGGATTTCTGAGAATGCCGACGTTCGAGATATCCACTTCGACCACGTCGCCGGGCTGCATCCACAGCGGCGGCTTGCGCGCGGCGCCGACGCCGCCGGGCGTGCCGGTGACGATGATGTCGCCGGGCACGAGCTCGGTGAACGTCGAGCAGTACTCGATCAGCGCCGGCACGTCGAAGACCAGGTCGTCGAGGCGGGCCTGCTGCACGACCGTGCCGTTGAGGCGCGTCGTGAGCGTACTGTGGCGGATGTCGCCGACCTCGTCGCGCGTGACGAGCCACGGCCCGCAGCCGCCGGTGCACGGGAAATTCTTGCCGGGCGTGAACTGCGTGGAGTGGCGCTGGAAGTCGCGTACCGAACCGTCGTTGAAGCAGGTGTAGCCGGCGACGAGCGCCATCGCCTCGGCGCGCGGAACGTAGCGACCGCGGCGGCCGATGATCACGGCGAGCTCGCCCTCGTAGTCGAGCCGCGTCGATACGCGCGGCCGCAGGATCGGCTGCAGGTGCGCGACCTGGCTGCTGGCGAAGCGCACGAAGATCAGCGGCTTCTGCGGCGGCTCGTTGCCGGTCTCCTTGATGTGCGCGCCGTAGTTGAGCCCGACGCAGAGGATCTTCTCCGGATCGGGTATCGGCGGCAGCAGCTTGAC
>JBBITY010000480.1:0-751 GCA_037440565.1 Desulfurellales bacterium | reverse complement strand
CGAGGCTTGCGAGATCGTTGATCTCGCCGAGCACCCGCTTCAGGCCGCGGAGCCCCGCGCCCAGGTCTATGACGCCGTCGCCGGCGGCGATCCCGCAGCTTGGACGGTTGTCATTGGGGCGGAGGAAGCTGATCAGTTTCATGTTGTGAAGACTCCTCAGAAGGTCGCGGTCCGCGGGCCGTGCGGCGCCGATGTGACATCATCAACACGGACAAATAGGCCTGTTAAATCAATAAATACCGAAGTAATATTAATTTATCTTATAATTCAATCGACAGCGCCCCATTCTGCCTGTGGCGCACTGTCGACAGGCGCTTCGCCGGGGCAAGCACGGCGGCTCACATGGTGTGCTGGCAGCGCAAAACGCCCGATTTCCCCTATGAATTTGTCTAATTCGCGCGCTATATTTGCGTTGTAGCCCATTGAGTCACTGAAGAATTGGCGGTCTGGTCGAATTCAGACTTTACATGAAGTTCGCTGTTTAACCCGAAGTACAACACCAACGATGACACCAGGGATCAAGTGATCATGCGCAATCTCGCCGATCGTCTCGAATCCGCCGCCGTCTGTCTCGCCGGACCCGGCACCATCAAGGACCGACTCATTGAAGCATACGGCAAGTGTCTCGCGGATCTGACCGAGGACGACTTTCCGAACGAGCTGCGCTCCGATTTTGCGGAGCTGGTGCGCGCGCTGCACCGCGAGCGTGCGCTGCCCGGCGAGAGCACCGTGCGCGCATCGGTGCGCAAGC
>JBBITY010000479.1:0-2889 GCA_037440565.1 Desulfurellales bacterium | reverse complement strand
GCAGCCAACGACGGCGTCATCGACCCCGGTGATCCCATCGCGGTGCTGATGGATTCAAACCATCAACTGGTTGATCTGCACGACGGGGACCGTGTCAACCTCGCCGACGTCCAGCTCGCCTTCGCCACCAGGCGCGCCATCGCGGCCAATATCGAGGTCGCCCGAACCCCAGCGCCGCCGCCAACGCCGACGCCACACACCGACGAGAGTTAGCAAACTATTCGCACTGCAGCGCCGCGTCGGCGAACTGTAGCGCGGCCGCCAGGTCGCCATGGGGCACGCGGCTGTCGAAGGTCGGCAAGCCGAGGACGAACATCCCTGGCCCATCCTCCTGCCGCCAGTTCACGCCGCCAGGGCCGCGCACAAAGTTCTCGCCCCGAAGGACCAGTTGCGTATCGCCTTTCACCGTCGTCACTTCACCCGTACTGAACGCCGCCAACTCCTCGGGACCGTACTGGTCCGTCGTCAGGCAGTCTTCGAAACTCGCCCCGACCGGGAGCTGAACCCACCGCAGCGGCACGAGGAGTGTTGCGGCTCCCGGACCCGAATCCGTCCCGAGGAAGGGCTCGACCATACTCGGCGGCGCGAACGGCCCAGCCGCGCGTGTCACGCGCACGCCGTGGCCTTCACCTCCCTCGCAAGCGATCGATCCCGAGCTGCCCGCCGCAGCCAGCTTCAGGCACGCGATGTCGCCGGTCGCGACCCGCAATCCGATAAGCGCATCGTCCCTCAAGCGGATTGGCGCCACGCCGTTCGCATCCGTCTGTCCCGCCTCCAGAACCAGTGGCCCGCCGCTCACCGCCGCCGCCAGATTCTGGCCCGGCAAGATGTACACGTAGAAACCTGTCCGGCTCGATTGCGGCGCGGCGACGCTGAAGATGCGCTCGCCCAGCACTCCCCGCTGCGTTGCCTGCAGCGGCAGTCGGGACGGAGCAATACTCCACCCCTCGAGAACGGTCGGCCGTCGTAGAGGCGCACCGCTGTGCGCCCCTTCCACACGCGGAAGCGCTGCTCGCGCCGTTCCGGTGTTGTGACCTGTCCCCGCTGGGATTCGTTCACCGGCTCCCAGTGTTGCCTGCCGCGAGCTGAGAATCGCAGCGTTGACCTCCGTCATGCGCTCGGTCAGTTCCGGATCGGGCTCGTCGTCAACGGTCACCACACCGAAGCGGCTGTTCTCGCCATCGGACCGGCCGGTTGCCGGCTGGTCATAGTATTGGAACCAGTGGGCCCCGATCATGAACGGCCGGGCGAGCAGCTCGTCCATGTACCGCTCGTACGCATCGGCGCGCTCGGCCTGCGTTTCGAACGTGGGGAAGAACGGCGGGAACAACGTCGGCGCACCTTCGGTCGGTGTGCGGAACGAGTACTCCGTGATCATCACCGGCCGGCCGGTCACGTCGTGCACGGTCTGCAGGTCAGCGAAGGCATCGTCGAGAAAGAGGTAGCCGAACAGCCGCCCGCCCCCCTGCCGAAACAAGCTGAGGGCGGAAGCATCGAACTGGTAGTTGTTCACCGCGATCACGTCGACGTATGGCGCCGCCGCGGCCAGCACCTCGGGGGCGGTGGCGATGGAGATGAAGCGCGAGCTGAGGATCAAGACCTCCGGAGCGGCGGCGCGCAGGGCGTCGTGCACAACCTGGTAGTAGCGCCCGGCAACCGAGGCCACGAAGGCGCGCCGATCAGCAGTTCGCACCGCCGGCTCACACAACGGATCGCTGCCGAGCCCCTGCATCGCCTGCAGCGCGTCGAAACTCGCCAACTGCTGATCCCACGCGGCGTTGAAGGCGGCGATGTCGCCGCCGTAGCGACTCTCGAAGAACTCCTGCAGCGCGAGTTTGCCGGGCGCGCCGGCCGGCAGGGTCATGTACGCATCGACGTGGCTTCCGACCTGGATGGCGCTCGGCCCCCAACCGAGCTCGTTGTCGGTGAACACGCCGAGGCAGAAGGGATTCTCCGCACAAGGTCGAACCTGCTCCGCCTGCCCCGCGGCGCGAGCCGGAAAGTCGAGTGAAAAGTAGTCCTTGATTCCCCGGCCGGTCGGGCCTCTTGGCCAACCGGGCACATCGGGCGCAGCGTCGCTGAAGCTCAGGAGGTTGTGAAAAAATCGCTCGGGGTGGAGCAATGCTCCCCCCCCTCAAGAATGGTGCCGGCGCAACGCCGCTCCAGCCTTGAGGGCGGGAGCATTGCTCCCGCCCTTCTACCATCGTCACGGTCTGTCCTCGCCGCGATTTCTTCACAAACTCTGAGGCCCATTCGCCCGACACACCGGCGCCGCACTGGTTAGAGGCCTCAAGGCGGGCAGCCGCGCAAGGCGGCGTTCACGGCGTGGATCAACTCATCGATCGTCACCGCACCATCCCCATCGCGATCCGCCCCCAGGCATGCCGTCGAGGCCTTCTGTCCGAGCGCGATCGCGATCCCCTCGACCAGCTCGTCGACCGTGACGGCGCCGCCGCCGTCGCAGTCACCCGGACACGGCACCGGCGTCCCTCGGGGCGTCGCCGTAACGGTCTGCGTCGGAACGCCCGACGCGAGCGGAGTCGCTGTCTCCGTTTCCGTCGGTGTCGGTGAGCGCGCGCCCTCACCGGTTGCCGTCGCTGTGGCCGTCGCGGTCTGGGTGGTTGTCGGCGTCTGAGTCCCCGTCGCCAGGGCCACGCGGACTACGCCGTCCGAGATGCGCACGTTGCTCACGCCGGCCTGGAAATCACGTGTCTGATCGACCGCGTGGTTGTCGGCGATCGACAGAAACGCCGCAAACGGCGGCTTCGTCGACGGGTCGTCGCTGAGGGTGAAGAGGTGCAGCGGCACGGTCGCTGCGGCAGTCTCTCCGATGCGCAGCGCGATCGTCAGCAACTCGCCGCGCGGAATGAGCGGCATCTCCCCTCCCGT
>JBBITY010000478.1:0-2891 GCA_037440565.1 Desulfurellales bacterium | reverse complement strand
CCTCGACACGGGTGAGGTGATCGAGCCCTATCCCGACGACAAGCCTTTCCCGAGCCGTCTCGTCCTCGGGTGGAAGGAGAGCCGCCCGGTCCACGTCTGCGCGGCCGACGACCTTGCCAACAATACCTACGTCATCACGGCGTACGAGCCAGACCTCGCCGTCTGGGAGCCGGACCACAAGACCCGGAGGAAACCATGACAGTGTGCGGGCCGGCGCCGGTGCTCACCCGCCGGCGCGTGCGGTGAACGCGTAGTACCGGTCGCCGCAACGCTTCCTGGTCTCGGGCATCAGAGGACGTGAGGTTGGGAGACGGCAACGCACGACGGTGCCGCGTTTCTGGCGCCGGCAAGGCTGGCACTGTGCGTGCGCGCCGATCGAAGAAAGGAAGGAGGAGATCGAGGATGCGACTTCACGCGTGGGTTCTTTCTGTGGCGTTGGCGAGCAACGCGCCCGTGGCCGGGGCGGCGTCGGTGACCACCTACAAGGTCGACCCCGAGCACACCAGCGTGACCTTCCGGGTGCGGCACTTGTTCACGTACGTGACCGGCCGCTTCGACCGCTTCGAGGGTACCATCACCTTCGATCCTGCGCAGCCCGAGCAAGTGAAGGTCGTCGGTGCGATCGATGTCGCGAGCGTCAACACCAACGTGGAAGAGCGCGACAAGGACCTGCGCTCCAAGCGCTTCTTCGACGCCGCGCAGTACCCGAAGATTACGTTCGTCAGCACCGGCGTCACCGATCTGGACGCCGCCAAGAAGAACGGCAAGCTGCACGGAAAGCTGACCATCCACGGCGTGGAAAAGCCGGTGGTCTTGGACGTGTCGTACCTCGGGGAGGGCAAGGACCCGTGGGGCAATCGGCGGGCCGGCTTCTCGGCGCGCACGACGATCAACCGCAAGGACTTCGGGCTCACGTGGAACGAAACGCTGGAGACTGGTGGCGTGCTTGTCGGCGATGAAGTCCGGATCGAGATCGAAGCGGAAGGAATGGTCGAACAGTAGGTGGATGCGGGTGGCCACCTGCAGCCCGACACCCTGAGGCTGCCGGTCGTCTACCCAAGACCGCTGACTAACCAAAGACGCGCACAGCGCGCAGAGAAGGAGGACGAAACATGGCAACAAAGAGGACAAGCAAGGTGCTCTTGACAGCCGCGGTCGCCGGGCTGCTTGCGGTCGGTGCACTGGGCGCCACGGCCCAAAGCGCCGAGGAGAAGGGCGAGAAGGTGAAGTGCTACGGCGCCAACAAGTGCAAGGGCCAGGGCGCCTGTGGCGGTCAGGGGCACTCCTGCGCCGGCAAGAATGCTTGTAAGGGGCAGGGATACGTCGAGACCGACAGCAAGGAAGCCTGCCTGAAGCTGGAGGGCGGGCGGCTGACGCCGGAGAAGAACTGAGAGCTTGTGAAGAAATCCCGCTGAAAACGAATCGAGCCGAAGGGCGGGAGCAGTGCTCCCGCCCGCAAGACCGAAGCTGGGTTGCGCCAGCAGCATTCTTGAGGGGTGGAGCAATGCTCCACCCCGAGGCACTCTGTCGCAAGCTCTGAGTCCGATGGTGATGACCGCACGAACCAGTAGCCCATGACCGATTTCCCATTCCTCGGCTTCGGCATCGGCCTGCGCCGCGAGCACTACCAGGATATCCTGGGCGGCGCCTGCGGCTGCGACTGGTTCGAAGCGATCAGCGAGAACTACATGGACACCGGCGGGCGCCCTCTCGCGGTGCTCGAACACGTCCGGCGCGACCGGCCGGTGGCGCTGCACGGCGTCGCATTGTCGATCGGCGGCACGGATCCGCTCGATCGCCGCTACCTGCGCAACCTGCGCGCGCTGATCGACCGCATCGAACCCGCCCTCGTCACCGATCACTTGTGCTGGACCGGCGTCAACGGCCGCAGTGTGTACGACCTGCTGCCGCTGCCGTACACGGAGGAATCGCTCGCGCACGTCATCGCCCGTGTGCGGGCCGTGCAGGACGCGCTCGGGCGATGCCTCATCCTGGAGAACCCGTCCACCTACATCGCGTACCGGCATTCCACCATGGCGGAGTGGGAGTTCCTGGCCGCGCTCAGCGAAGAGACCGACTGCGGCATCCTGCTCGACGTGAACAACGTGTACGTCAGCAGTTACAACCTCGGCTTCGATCCGCTGCGCTACCTCGACGCGATTCCCCGCCGGCGGGTGGCGCAGATTCATCTCGCCGGTTTCACCGACATGGGAACGTATCTGTTCGACACGCACAGTGCCCCCGTCAGCGACGCCGTCTGGCGATTGTATGCCCACGCCGTCCGGCGGTTTGGCCCGGTGTCGACCTTGGTGGAATGGGACGCGGACATTCCGAGTTTCGAGCGCGTCTGCGCGGAAGCGGCGCACGCGCGCGGCATCGCGGAGGAAACCAATGCAGCCAGCCGAACGGCGGCCGCCGAGCTTGCGCGAAGCGCAGGAGCGGATGGTGTCGCTTATCTTGCATCCCGAGCGGGTTGAGCGCGCGGCGCCGGAGGGCCTGATCGCACCGCCGCCGCGGGGCGACCGCCACGAGCGGTTAGCCGTGTACGTCAACGGCTATCCGGCGCGCGTACAGGAGGCGATCGAGGAATCCTTTTCTGCCGTCGCGCACCTGATCGGCCACCGGGCCATGCACGAGCTGGTTGCGCGCTACGTGGTGGCGCTCACGCGGCATTCGTACAATCTCAACGACGTCGGCGCCGAGCTGCCGGACTTCCTCCGCGACGACGTGCTCGCCGGCCAATTCCCGTTTCTCCCCGACCTCGCCCGACTCGAGTGGGCCATCGCACGCGCGTTCCACGCGCACGACTGGCCGCCTGTGGATCCGCAGCCGTTGGCGACGTGGACGGATGTGCAGTGGCAGTATGCTGTCCTGCAGTTTCAGCCATCGGT
>JBBITY010000477.1:0-2895 GCA_037440565.1 Desulfurellales bacterium | reverse complement strand
CGAAGTGGCTGGGGAAGGTCTCGCCGTCGATGTAAACCTTCTCGTCGCCCTCCCCCCACCAGGCCTGAGTGGGGTTCATGACCGCCAGCGAGTCGCCCATGTAAACGCCCTCGCCGGTCAGCTCGACGTAATTCCAGTCGCGCTTCTCGCGGCTGTCGATCGGCCACTCCTGCCGCCAGGTGGCGTGGAAGTACATCGAGCGGTCGTCCCAGGTCCAGGGCTGCACCGCTGTGGTTACTCGCGCTCCCACGCGGTGGTCGGTCGTGTTGTTGAGCAGGATACGGAACGATTCGCGGAACGGCATGGGCCACAGACAGGTCATCGTGCCGTCCTCGGTGACTTTGTTCCACCAGGTCTTGTAGGCGTTGGCGCCAATCCCGCTGCCGAAGAAGTCTCCCACCGGCACCCACACGGTTTCTTGGCCGTCGAAGCTGATCTGCAGCACCACGCCGCGCAAAGCGGCAGGCAGATCCTCCGCCGAGAGCTGGATCTGCAAGGCGCTGAGCATGCCCGGCCCGCCCCGGTAGGTAACCACGCTGCCGGCGTGCGGGCCAAGGTCGAGAGCATTGACCTTGATAGGATCACCCGCAAGGCGGATGTCCTCATCGGCCAGCGCCGCCTGCACCTGCTCAATGACCCCCGCCTCGGCCTCGAGTTGCCCCGGCGCGAAGCTCACCACCTCCGCGCCCGGCTCGTAGGTGCGGTAGTTCACCTGGTAGTAGAAGTCGTTCTTGTCGCTGGTGATCTTGCAGTGGCGCGCATAAGGGATGGGCAGGTAGCAGTTCCAGCCGCGGCTGCGCACCGCCGACAGCGGTGAGGCCACCGGCCCCTCACCGTTGGTCAGCTTCTGAAAGTCCACCGTCCAGGTCGGCTCGGCCGCTCCGTCGAGATAGAAGAACAGGTTGCCGCTGGGATTGGCCGACCAGATCCGCACGATAGCGCCCGGACCGTCGGCGTCGACCATGACCCACTCGGTCCGGTCGCCGTGCCGCTCCTCGCGCAGATACTGCCCGCGGTCGCCGTTGGCGAACCAGTTCTCCTCGGGCGACTTGGCGGCGCGATCGTAGCTCGAGAACTGGCGGCAGAGGTAGGCCGGCTCGGGATAGCGCGCCGCGGCGTCGCGGTCGATCATCTCGCGCAGCAGCGAGGCGAAGGTGACCGGCTCAGCGGCCAGCGGCCAGCCGGCGCAGAGGGCGAGCAGCAGCAGGCGCGGCATGGGCGACTCCGTCCGGCTGGCAGTTCGCCGCCGCGGCCGGGGTCCTTCACCCCAGCGATCGCCGCCGTCGCCCCAGGCACAGCGCTCCGGTCGCCAGGACGAACGCGGTCGCGGGTTCTGGGATCGAACCGTCGCCCGGCGCAGGAGGTTGCTGCTGGACGCCGATGCCGGGGCTGAAGATCACCCGGAAATCGTCCTTGCGCGCGAACGTCGGGTCAATCATCACCAGCGGGTCCGTGAACGCGTACATGCCGATCGTCCCACCGAAGTGCGCGTTCGCGGCACCGGCCTGGGAGTACAGCGACACCCAATAAGGCGTGTCCGGCGCGACGTGCTTGCGCAACGTACGATCGTAACGCAGGCTTCCCGGCGCCAGCAGCTTGGCTTCTAGGATATTGGTCGTTCCGCTGAAAACGACGGCCTTCGAGATCAGCTCGCCGAAGCCAGCGTCACCGGTCTTGCTGCCGACCACCTCGTTGATGACTCGGATCACCACCGGCACGGAACTCAGGGGTGGCCCGGCAAGGTGTTCCACCGCCCACTGGTAACCCGTGATGGCAATCGCCCTGCCCGTGAGCGTGTTCGGACCGGTGCCTTCGAGAGACAATTCCACCGCTGAACTCGGCAGCACACCACCCATCGTTTGCGCCGTTGCGTCGATATTCCCTTTTCCTGGCACAAGTTGATGGATGTGGAGCGTCTCGGGCAAGTCAATGCTCTGACCGAGGGTGAGTGTCGGAAAGGTGATCTCTTCGTAGTATTGAGCCGGGCCCAGAATCAGCGACCGCGCCGGCGCGCTGACTACGGTTAGGAGAACCACCCAACGACACGCTGACAGCTTGGGATTCTGCCGTTGTTTCATCGCACTCCCCACAGTACGATTTGCAGCGCATTCTATACAAAACCTGCTGGGAGAGTCAATCCAGACATCGCAGACATGACATCACACGGCATTTTCATGATGTTCAAGAGACAGCCAAGACGCTCTCGCATACGAAACATCGCCACGCTCAACGAGGACGGCGCCGGAAATACCTGCCATCGTGACAGGGTCGCCGCCTTCCGACTTGGCTCGGTTCGTCGGGTGGCCACTCGCCGGCCATTGACTCCCGCCACCCGCCGCGGTAGCATCCAGTTTGCCGAACGTGTCACGAGACGCCCGTGCATCTGCCCGATGGATTCCTCAGCCCGCCCGTGGCCACCGCCGCCTGGGTGGCGTCCGCCGGTAGTGTCGGCGTGGCGCTGCGGCAAGTGTCGCGCGACGCCGAAGGGCAGTCGGCCGCCCGCACGACGTTGACGGCCGGCGTGCTGGCCGCGTTCGTGTTTGTCGCCCAGATGTTCAACTTCCCGGTGGCCGGCGGTACCACCGGCCACCTGCTCGGCGCCGCCCTGTGCACGGCGCTGCTCGGACCGTGGCTGGCGATCTTGGTGCTGACCGTCGTCCTGCTCATCCAGGCGCTCGTGTTCGCCGATGGCGGCGTGGTGGTCTATGGCGCCAATCTGTTCAACATGGGGGTCGGCGGCTGTTTGCTCAGCGCCCTGATCCTGCCCGCCATACGCCGCCTGCGGCCCGGCTCGCCGGGCCTCGAGCGGGTCTCCCTGGCGGTCGCCGCGTGGGCCAGCGTCATGTTGGCCGCGCTGCTGACGGCCGTCGAGCTGGCCGCCAGCGGCACCGTGCC
>JBBITY010000476.1:0-2904 GCA_037440565.1 Desulfurellales bacterium | reverse complement strand
GAGCGAGCTTCGCCTGGAGGACCTCCACCACCGCCTTCACTTTGAAATCGTCCGCTGAGACAATGCGGATCTCGTTCTTATCCAACACAATCTCCGTCTGGGTGCCCTTGAAATCGTAGCGTTGCTCCACTTCTTTGCGCGCCTGGTTGACCGCATTGGAGACTTCCTGTGCCTCGACCTTCGAAACGACATCAAATGAGGGCATGTCAACCTCCCCCGTCGGCGCACTAGTATCCGATCGGCGCCTCGACCACATCCACACCGGGCGGGACCTCGAACCGAAACAGCGAATCGTCCACTCCTCGGTTGCGCTGCAGGTTGGAAAAGCGCAGGCGGGTTACATTCCCGACGGGATCGCGAACCTCGGCGGCGACGATATCGTAGGAGTTGGTCTCCACGGTCAGCCTGAGGCGACCAAGTTCCTCACCTCCACTGCGGGGAACGAGCGCGAGGACGACGTGTCCGCCATCGGTGCCATCGAGGGAGACATCGAAGTCGTCGCGGATGCGTCCCACGCCGGTCAGAAACGAGACCGGTGTCGTGGAGCGAAACGCCGACTGGAACGGAGCCCTGAGGACCTGTTGCTCGTCCGGTTCATAGAACCACAACGTGTTGCCGTCCGACACGATCACCTGTGGCTCGTCGTTCTGCAACGTCCAGCGCATTTTGCCCGGCCGTTTGAAGGCGACCGTGCCGCGCGCCGTCAAGCGGCGGCCGGCGGCCACGACCAACTCCTGGTCGACGGTCGCGGTGAAGTCCCGTGTCGCATCAAAACGCTCCTGCACGCGCTGCACGACGTCCTCGACCCGGGCGCTCCCGTTCGGAGTCGCCAGGGCGGACAGCAGAAGCACGCGCACGACGAGGTCGCCAAATCGGCCATCAATCCGCCTCGATGCGCCGGGCGATGACCTCGCGGGGCCGGCCGCCCTCGCTCGGGGTGACCACGCCCTCGCGTTCCATACGTTCGATCATGCGCGCGGCCCGATTGTACCCGACCCGCAGGCGGCGCTGCACCCACGAGATTGACGCCTGGCCGCTTTCGGTGACCAGACGCACCGCCTGATCGTACAGCTCGTCGCTCCGGTCGTCTTCCAAGCCCTCGTCGTCTTGTTCATCCGGTCCTTCGAGGAGACTGAAGACGTACTGCGGAGTGCCCTGCTTCTTGATGTAGTCGACCACTTTGTGAATCTCAGCCTCGGTGACGAGCGGCCCGTGCAGGCGCTGCAGCCGGGCGCTGCCCGGAGGCAGATAGAGCATATCCCCGCGCCCGAGCAGTCGCTCGGCGCCGACGTGATCCAAGATGGTGCGCGAGTCGACCCGTGCGGTGGTCTGAAAGGAGATGCGCGCGGGAAAGTTGGCTTTGATCAATCCGGTGATCACATCGACCGACGGCCGCTGGGTCGCCACAATGAGATGAATGCCCGCCGCGCGTGCCTTTTGCGCCAGGCGGGTAATGGGCTCCTCGACCTTGCGCCCCATCGTCATCATCAGATCCGCCAGCTCATCGATGATCACCACGATCTTAGGCAAGCGCTCGGGCCGCGCTGACAGACCGGCCGCCACCACACCGGACTCGGCGTCGATCCCCGCCGGCCCTCTGTCCGCCAGCTCCTTCAGCTCGATGATCCCGGCATCGCGCTCGCTCAGCTCTTGATCGATCAATCGGTTGTACCCGTCGATGTGGCGCACGCCGCGCTGCCTCATCAGCCGGTAGCGCTCCTCCATCTGCTCGACGATGTTGTTCAACACGGCCACGGCGGTCTTCGGATCAGTCACGACAGGCACGAGTAAATGGGGAACGTCTTCATAGACGGATAGCTCGAGCATCTTGACGTCGATCATGACGAAGCGCACATCCCGCGGCGTGGCCTTGTACAGGATGCTCACGATCATCGCGTTGATTCCGACGGATTTCCCGCTGCCGGTCGCACCGGCGATCATGAGATGGGGCATCCGGGCCAGGTCGCCGATGACCGCTGCGCCCCCAGTATCCTTGCCGAGCGCCAGCGTCAGCGGCGAGGGCGAATGCACGAAGGCCTCGGACTCGATCATCTCCCGGAGGAGAACTTCTTCGCGGCGAGGGTTCGCCACCTCGATGCCGACGACCGCCTTGCCTGGCACCGGCGCGAGGATGCGGACGCCAGGTACGCGCAACGCCATGGCCAGGTCGTCTGCCAGGCTGACGATGCGATGGACCTTCACCCCTGGTGCCGGCTCGATGTCGAACGTCGTGATGACCGGGCCGGGGCGGACTTCGACCACCTTCCCCTCGATGCCGAAGTCGGCAAGCTTCGCCTCCAGAATCTGCGAGCTCTTGCGCAGCGCCTCTTCGTCCACCCGCACTGCCCCTTGCGCCGGTGCATCGAGGAAGCGGACCGGGGGGAGTTGAAACTGGCCGTCGCCGCCGAACCGCAGCTCCTCCTGCAGGACGCGCGTTGCGCGGCGCTTGCTGGGTGCCGGCGCGCGCCGGTCGGCTTCCTCGGCAAGGACAATGATCGGCGTGGCTTCCGCCGGCGGCGCCTCTTTCTTCACGTTGCCGATCCGCCGGCGGATCTTCAGCCGGACCACGGGTCGCATCTCGATGGCGCGCAGTTTGCCCCAGCCGCTTTGCACGCCCCGTGCGAGCAGCGCGGCGGCACCACCGAGCGACACGCGCGTCAAGTAGAGCAAGGAGAGCAACAGCAACGCACCGGTCATCAACGCCGTCCCGAAGGTCCCGAAGGCCTGGATCGAAAGGGCTGCCAAGAAGCCACCGACCCACCCCCCGGCCACGGTGACCGGGCGCTCCGCCGGCGGCGGTGCGGCGACAGCCAGCAGTACGGCGCTGCAGCCGATGATTACCACGGCGGCGGTACAGCGCGCGAGCGAGAGGCCGTGGCCCGCCTGGCGAAACAGGAGCACGGC
>JBBITY010000475.1:0-2914 GCA_037440565.1 Desulfurellales bacterium | reverse complement strand
TTGGCCACCAGCCGGGCGCGGGCGATCGCCGCGCGATGCAGCTCGGTGACGCCGTAGGGAGCCTCGGCCACCAGCTCCCAGCAGGCGTGCTGCGCCTTGTACACCTGCTCGAAGATGGCACGGTCCTTCAGGCGGAAGTCGGAGCCGAGGTCCACCACTTTGGCGCCTGCCGCCAGATAGCGCGGTGCCCGCGTCATCGATTCGCGCGACGGCATGCACAGAAACACCACGTCGCAGGGCGCAGCCTCTTCCTCTTTGATGAACCGCAGGCCGCAGCCGATGAGGTTGCGGTGCACGGCGTCCAACTGTTTGTCGCCGCGCGACGTCACCCAGGCAATCGCCGCATGCGGATGCCCGAGCAGCAAACGCAGCAACTCTCCGCCGGAGTACCCCGAGCCCCCGACGACGCCGACGCGCACTGTTTGTGTCACGGTCGCCTCCTTTTCGTACAGCAGCCCACAAGTTCGTGTCCAGTTGCCGAGCACTGCGCCGAGAATGACCCCCTCACCCCCAGCCTCTCCCCGCGAGAGTGCGGGGAGAGGGAGATGGAGTGGCGCACCGGGCGGCTGGTCACGAACTGCCGGTGAGCTGTGCGTACCGAGAATTGCACTCTCATTCTTGTAGCTGACTTTGGGCGGCGAAGAACCACACGCGCATCCACATCCGTGCAAGCAGGAACACCTCGCCCCAGAGCAGCGAGCCCGTCACGCCGACGATCGCCGTGACGGGAACCTTCATGCTGACGGCCTGATGGCCGATCCACAGGGCGAATCCCGTCGCCTGCAGCGCGGCTGCCAAAAGGAACGCGCGCTCGCCACCACGGACCACGAAGCGCCAGGCCCACCGATACGCCGCCCATGCGCCGCCGCCCGCACAGGCTCGAATGCGCGCGTGGTCGTGGACAGCCGTGAGAAACACCGCGCCGATGACCCACAGCACCGCCGCAACCGCCGCGATCCCGTACGGCAACAGGGCGGACGGGCTGGCAATCGTCCACCGGTGCGCCGCCCACGCTGCCCCTCCGATCAGCGCCGTGAACGCCGCCAGAACAACCGAGGCGACGACGAGCAGCCTGGAAAACACCGGCGCCGACTCCAGCCCGCGCCGCCACGTCTCGGACGCACTTCCCGACACTCCCTTCACGCTCGCAATCACCACGCCGTGTAGCCAACACCAGAGCAGCGCGTAGACCACGCCCATGAAGGCCGCCAGAACCACGAGCATGCGAAAGCTCATCCCGTGGTGGTAGTAGAGATCGATGAGCACGTTCGGGTCCAGGTCCTTGAGCAGCGTGCGCGTCGCCGTTGACCCGTCCAGCGCGAGGCTCAACCAGTATCCGCCAGCAAAGGCAAACACCACACCGAAGAGGGCGTTGATTCCCCACAGGACGAGCGCCAGCAACCAGGAGCGCCCGGCCAGTACGGCACCGCGGAGGTACGCGCTCGACATCTAGAAGCCGGTCAGGAAGTGCAGCGCCCCTTGAAGCCACAGACCCCAACGGCCCGCGACCCGGATGATGCCGCGGGTGCCGGGCGAGCGCATGCGTGAGTTGTTGATCCGATCGACGTCCACCGGGAGCTTGGCGTCCGGGTCGACCATCGCATACGCCGCTCGCTGGGTGCTGGTGATGTCGATGCGATGCCAGCGATCGCGGCCGTCCCACTGCTCCCGCGTCTCGCTCCCATCCTCGAAGCCGACGACAATGTCCACCGGCAGTCGCACGTCCCCGCGCCGCTCGACGATGACCTCGGCGCGATAGCGGCTCGCACTGGCCGCCCCCGGCTCGCCCGACGCCGGCCCAATGCCACGTCCCGCAAGGGGCGGAATCTCGCGCACGGTGAGTCGCGCGATGGCGTAATCGACGACGCCCGTGCCGTCCAGCATCGGCCCCAAGAACCATTCCAAATCTTCACCGGCGGCGGCTTCGAGCGCGCGGCGAAAGTCACCGCCCGTCGGATGCCGAAAGCGCCATTCGCGAAAATACGCCTGCAGAGCTGCCCGCACGCGGTCCTCGCCGAGGTACGCTTCGAGGGTGCGCAGGACGAGCGCCGTCTTGGCGTAGGCGGTGCTCCCGTAGCTCTCTTGATCGACCATCTGATGTGCCGGGGCCACGATGGGATCGAAGTGCGGCGCGGCCAGATACCGAAGCCGGTGTGCGGCGATGGCGTTCAGCCGCAAGCCGAACAGATCCACGTAGCTGGCCTGCGCTCCGAACACGTCGTCCATGATGCGGCCCTCGAAATAGGAGTTGAGGCCCTCGTCGAGCCACGGATCGCGCCTCTCGTCGTTGGCGACCACGCCGTACCAGTACTGATGGCCGAACTCGTGTACCGTCAGCAGCTCCGGAAGGCGCAGGCCGTCCGGCATCCACCACGCCGTGCCGGTGGTGATGAGCATCGGATACTCCATGCCGCCGGCCGCGCGCGCCCCGGGGCCGGGATCGACGACGGTCAGGACCGGGTACGGATAGGGACCGATCCACGCGTCATAGCGCGCCATCGCTGCTCGCAGGGCCGCCAGGTAACGCAGGCCTTGCCGGCGGTGATGCGGCTGCAGGAGGAGGCGGACCGTCACGTTGCCGATCCGTTCTTCGATCACCTCGAAGCGAGGGTCGGCAGCCCAGGCGAAGTCGTGCACGCCCTCGGCGTGCACCTCGATGGTCTTTGTGCCGTCGCCGTTCTCCCGCACCGCCTGCGCGACGCCCGTGTGGCCGACGACGAACCCGACCGGCACGGTGAGGCTCACGTCGTAAATGCCGAAGTCGGCAAAGAACTCCCCGCTCGCGTGATACTGGTGGCACGCCCAGGCGCCGTTCTGGAACACCCCGAGCTTGGGGAACCACTGCGCGACAAAGAAGAACGGATCGGCGTGCCCGGCGCGTTTGAACACGCGCGGCAAATGCGCGACGAAGTCG
>JBBITY010000474.1:1515-2946 GCA_037440565.1 Desulfurellales bacterium | reverse complement strand
TATCTGCTTTGCAAGGACGTGGTCCAGCTCGTCGTGCTCGGAGCGGTGAGCATGGCCATGTACCGCTGGGTGATTTCCCATCCGCCGAGGCTGTTCGGCTTTGCGCCCGCCGAGGACCGCCTCCGCGGGCAGTCGCACTGGGAAGCGCTTCTCATCCTTGTGTTCATCAGCCTCATCATGATCGGCGGGTTTCTGTATGACGGGGGGCGTCTTGCCGTCGAGCACTCGGACCTTGCGGCCCGTGAACGGGCTTGGCAGCCGCTCAGCGCGGCGGTTGGCGCGCTCTTGGAGAGAGGCGGTCCCGACGTCGCGCAGTTCGCGAGTCATCTCGGCTGGTGGTTGCACAACTGCGTGATTCTCGTCTTCGTGAACCTTTTGCCAGTGTCGAAGCACTTCCACATCATCACCTCGATTCCCAACGTGTTCTTCCGCAAGCTCGAGCCAGTCGGCGCGCTGAGCAAGCAGGATCTGGAAAACACCACCACGTTCGGCACGTCGTACATCAACCAGTTTACCTGGAAACAGGTCTTGGACATGTACTCGTGCACCGAATGCGGGCGCTGCTCGTCACACTGCCCGGCGACCATCAGTGGCAAAGAGCTGGCGCCGCGCCAACTCTTGCTCAACCTGCGCGACTATCTGTACGAGCACGAAGCCGACGTTCTCGCCTCGCATAGCGGCGCTGGGAACGGGGACGGAGGCGCCGTGCAAGCGGTAGGGGTGGGGGAGAACATCGTCGGTGACCGCCTCATCCACGATCCAGTGCTGTGGGCGTGCACGACCTGCCGGGCGTGTGAGGAAGCGTGCCCGGTGCTCATCGAATACGTGGACAAGATCGTCGATATGCGTCGCCATTTGGTACAGGAAGAATCGCGCTTTCCCGTCGAGCTCACGCGGACGTTCAAATCGATGGAGACACAGGGCAATCCGTGGGGGATTGATGCGGCCGCACGGGCCGATTGGGCGATCGGGCTCGACGTGCCGACAATGGCGGAGAAGCCCAGCGCCGAGTACCTGTACTTCGTCGGCTGCGCCGGCTCATTCGATGAGCGCAACAAGCGGACGAGTCAGGCACTGGTCAGGATTCTCAAGAAGGCCGGCGTCGACTTTGCGATCCTCGGCGTCGAGGAACCCTGCAACGGAGAGACGGCGCGGCGCATCGGCAACGAGTATCTGTTCCAAACCATGGCGCAAATGGCGGTGGAGATGCTGGCGAATTACCAGGTGAAGAAAATCATCACCAACTGCCCGCACTGCTTCAACACGTTCAAGAACGAGTACCCGCAGTTCGGTGGCCAGTACGAGGTCTTCCACGCTACGGAGTTCGTGGAAAAGCTGATCAGCGAGGGCAAGATCGAGTTCAACGTCGGACAGGACCGCGCGATTACCTTCCACGATTCCTGTTACCTCGGACGGTACAACGAGATCTTC
>JBBITY010000474.1:0-1485 GCA_037440565.1 Desulfurellales bacterium | reverse complement strand
GGATGATTCCGGGTGTCCACCTGCGCGAGATGGAGCGCAGCGGCCGCTTCGGCATGTGTTGCGGTGCCGGCGGCGGTCGGATGTGGATGGAGGAGGAGCCCACCCAGCGCGTGAACACCCGACGCGTCGAGCAGGCGCTGGCGACGAACCCGGATGCGGTGGCCGTCGCCTGCCCCTTCTGCATGACGATGATCGACGACGGCCTCAAAGCCGAGGGAGTGGAGGAAAACGTCGCTGCCCTCGATGTGATGGAAGTGGTGGCGGCAGCAATGAAGTAGCTCCCTGCTGGTGTCAGGGGGCGGGGGCCAGTCGAACCGCCTGGTGGAAACGGCGCCGCGACCACTCGCGGCGCCTGTATGTCGGCCCGGCGATCAGGAGGAGCCGGAAGCCTCACTCGCACCCGGCACCTGAAACCCGGGCGCCCGCTCAATGCTTGAGCTTCTCGATCTCCTCCTTGAGCTCCGGCACGGCCTTGAACAGGTCGCCAACGAGACCGTAATCCGCGACCTGGAAGATCGGCGCTTCCTCGTCCTTGTTGATCGCCACGATCACCTTGGAGTCCTTCATGCCCGCCAAGTGCTGGATGGCGCCTGAGATGCCAACCGCGATGTACAGCTCGGGGGCGACGACCTTCCCCGTTTGGCCGACCTGCAGGTCGTTGGGGACAAAACCCGCGTCGACCGCCGCACGGCTCGCGCCCATTGCCGCGCCCAGCACGTCGGCCAGCGGCTCGAGCACCGTGGTGAAATTCTCGCCGCTCTTCAGGCCGCGTCCGCCGGCGACGACGATCCGCGCCTCGGTGAGCACCGGGCGATCCGACTTGGTTTCGTTAAACGCCAGAAACTTCATCTTGAGCGCGCTTCGATCGATCGTCGGGCTCACCTTCTCGACCGGGGCCTTACCGTCCTTCTTGGCGGCGTCGAATGCCGTCGCGCGCACGGACACCACCTTGCGGAGGCCCTCGACCGCGACCGTGGCCAAAGCGCTTCCCGCGTACATCAGCCGTTGAAATGTCCCATCGTCGTTGATCGCAGTCACGTCGCTTGCCATGCCGGCGTCGAGGCGTACCGCGACGCGTGGCAACAGGTCTTTCCCAACCGCGCTGGCCGTGCCCACCACGATGTCGCATCCCTTTTCGGTGGCGACCTGCGACAGCGCCTGAGCATACGCGTCGGCGACGTAGTGTTCGAGGGCGGGGTCTTCGACGGCGAAGACCTTGTTGACGCCGTACTCGGCCAGCTCGTTGGCCAAAGCGTCGATGCCGGTGCCGAGCACGGCGGCGCAGCAGGCGCCGCCGGTCTTGGCGGCGAGGTCTTGACCGGCCTTGACCGCGACCAACGCGGTCTTCGGAAACTTCTTGTGCTGGTGTTCGGCAAAAACGAGTACGTTGCTCATGGGACTCCTTACTCCGCCGGGCTGACGTCAGGCGTCAGATGACCTTTGCTTCGGTATGCAGGAGGTGGAGCAATTCTTGTACACTCTCCA
>JBBITY010000473.1:858-2972 GCA_037440565.1 Desulfurellales bacterium | reverse complement strand
TCTCCGCCCAGAGCATCGTGGCGCAGTGCGTATTCTACCTGACTCATCGGGCGTTCCTGGAGCGCGCGTGCGGCGAGTGCCTGGCCGAGCCGCCGCGCTTCGAGAGCACTGCCGAGCATATCGCTCGTTTTTCGCTGCGCGCGCTTGGTTGCGACCAGCATCGGATCGAGCGCGCGATCGGAACGGCGTTCACTTCCGAAGCCAGCACACATGTACGCAGTCCGCCGCCGTAACGGCGCACCGCGTCAAGCCGGCAAGTTGATCAATGTACGAGTGGGTTGACGCTCGATGCGCGTCGGGTGCGCGCCGCGAGCGACGGGGATTCTGTCGCGCCGCTTCATGCGGCGCCGCCTGGGGAAGGGACGGACATGGGTCGTTTGGCAGGAAAAGTCGCGGTTGTTACCGGCGCGTCCAAGGGAATCGGGGCCGCTATCGCGCAACGCCTTGCGGCGGAAGGCGCGGGCGTCGTGGTGAACTATGCCTCCAGCAAGGAGGACGCCGATCGTGTGGTCTCCCGGATCGCCGCCGGCGGCGGAAACGCCGTCGCCGTGCAGGCCAATCTGGCCAACGAGGCGGATCTCCGGCGCCTCTTCGCCGACGCCGCCAAGGCGTACGGTCGGATCGACATCCTGGTCAACAACGCCGGCGTGTACGAGTTCGCGCCGCTTGAACAGGTCACGCCCGAGCACTTCCACAGGATGTTCGATCTGAACGTACTCGGGCTGCTCCTCGGGACGCAGGAGGCGGTCCGGCGCATGGGACCGGCCGGCGGTTGCGTCATCAATATCAGTTCTGTGGCCGCAAGCGCCCGTTTGCCGAACGCTGCTGTGTACAGCGCCACCAAGGCCGCCGTGGACGCCGTAACTCGCTCCCTCTCCGTGGAACTGGGCCCGCTCGGAGTGCGCGTCAACTCGGTCAACCCCGGAATGGTCGAGACCGAGGGCCTGCACGCAGCCGGAATCGCCGCCAGCGATTTCCGCAAGCAGATCGAGGCGCAGACGCCCCTGCGCCGCATCGGCCAACCGCAGGACATCGCAGCCGTCGTCACGTTTCTGGCGTCGGACGAGGCGGGTTGGATCACCGGTGAAACGCTCTACGCATCGGGCGGGCAGCGCTGATTGCGGGGATGTTGCACGAGTCAGGCTAAGTCCGGGACAGCACGCGGGAAGGAGCCGAGCTGATGAATAACGCACGAATGTCCGTGTGGAGACATCACCGCGCTTGGCGGCTGGCGGCGTCCGCGGGGGCCTTGGCGGTTTTCGCATGGTCGCCGGGATGTCGCCGAAACGAGCCGCAGGCACTGCCCCCGCCTCCGGCGGTGACGGTCGCGCGGCCCGTGCAACACGAGGTCATCGAGTGGGACGAGTACACCGGGCGGCTCGACGCCGTGGACTCGGTGGAAGTCCGAGCGCGCGTAAACGGCTTGATCGTCGCGGCGCCGTTTCGCGAGGGTGCGGTCGTCCGCGAGGGCGATGTCCTGGTCGAGATCGACGCGCGCCCGTACCAGGCGGAGCTGGACGCGCGCATCGCCGAGGAGGCACAGGCGGCGGCGAAGGTTCACCTCGCCCAGATCGAATTCGAACGAATCGAGCGCGTCGCGCCCGAGGCGCGCACGGCCAGCGAGTACGACACGGCGGAGGCGAAACTTCAGGAGGCCCGAGCGGTGCTGGCGGCCGCCAAGGCTGCTGTCGAATCGGCGCGCTTGAACGTGGAGTGGTGCCGCGTCACGGCGCCGATCAGCGGCCGGATCAGCGACAAGTTCGTGACCCGCGGCAACCTGATCTCGGGCGGAACCGGGGCCGGCACGCTGCTGACCACGATTACGTCCATCGACCCGGTTTATTGCCACCTCGATCTGGATGAACAGTCCGTGCTGAAATACCAGCGATTGGCGCGCGAAGGGAAACGCCCACGCGTGCACCAAGCGCAGGTTCCGGTCTCCATGCAATTGGCCAACGAATCCGGGTTCCCGCACGAAGGGGTGATCGATTTCGTCGATAACCGCGTCGATCCCAGCACCGGGACCATCCGCGCCCGCGGCGTCTTCGCCAACCCCGACGGCTCGCTGACGCCTGGATTGTTCGCTCGGGTGCGCGTGCCAGGCAGCGGACGGT
>JBBITY010000473.1:277-848 GCA_037440565.1 Desulfurellales bacterium | reverse complement strand
GAGGCGCTGCTTGTACCCGACTCCGCCGTCACGACCAACCAGAGCGAGAGGCTCCTGCTGGTCGTGGGGGCCGACGACACCGTGCAGTCGCGTCCCGTACGGCTGGGAGCGCTCTTTGCGAATCTGCGCGCGATCGTCGCGGGAATCAACCCGGACGACCGCGTCATCATCAACGGACAGTTGCGGTTACGGCCGGGCATGAAGGTAACCCCGCAAGAAGCGCAAATGTCGGTAACCGCGCTTCCCCCATTGCCGGCGAGCGCCGGTGTCGATCCGGCTTCCGCCGCGAGCGGCAGTACTGCATGGCAGCATGGGTCCCAAAGGGAGACCTTGGGCGCCGCCCCGGGTCTTGGGCCGGTTGCGCTGCCGACGCCGTACGTTTCCGCCGGCGGAGGTGAGCGTCCGTGAAATTCGCACACTTTTTCATCGACAGACCCGTTTTTGCCGCGGTGCTGTCGATCGTCATCCTGGTCGTCGGCGGCCTGGCGATTCTCGCCCTGCCGGTCGAGCAGTACCCGGAGATCGCGCCGCCGACGGTAACCGTGAGCGCCCGGTTCCCGGGGGCCAACGC
>JBBITY010000473.1:0-256 GCA_037440565.1 Desulfurellales bacterium | reverse complement strand
TGACACGGTCGCGGCGCCGATCGAGGAGCAGATCAACGGCGTCGAAAACATGCTCTACATGTCGAGCCAGTCGGCCAATGACGGGAGCTACAACCTCACCGTCACGTTCAAGCTCGGCACGAACCTCGACATCGCCCAGGTGCAGGTCCAGAACCGCCTGGCGATCGCGGAGCCGCGGTTGCCCGAGGAAGTGCGGCGGATCGGTCTCGTCGTGCGGAAGGCGTCGCCGGACCTGACGCTGGCCGTCGCCCTCTAC
>JBBITY010000472.1:0-2984 GCA_037440565.1 Desulfurellales bacterium | reverse complement strand
AGCAGAGGTCGGCCCCTCTATGCGCGCCGCCCGCGGCACCCCTCCACCGCGTCGCACCGCCCGCCACAGGCGTCACTCGAGATATCCCAATCGCTCCAGTTGCTGGCGCATCAGCGCATCCATCTCGGGCGCTTGCCCATCGGCCTCGGCGCGCTCGATCGACGCCAGCCAGTCGAACAGCCGCCGGCGCAGGCCTTCGGCCCGCTCCGGCTCATCGGCAATCAAGTTGCGCTCTTCGCCTGGGTCGCGCACCAAATCGTAAAACTCGTTGGCCTCGTCCGAGTGCCAGATGAATTTCTCACGCCGCGTGCGTATCGCCTTTTTGCGCACGTCGTAGGGACGCGTGTCGAACTGTGGAAAGCGTCGGCGAAACGCCGCGAGATTCGGTCGAAACTTCTCGGCGATGGTGAAGTCAGGACCCGGGGTCACTTGTCCGTCCTTGAACAGCGGCCGCCCCTGGACGCGGCCATCGTGCTCAGGAATGCCTACCAGTTCAAGGATCGTCGGCAGCAGGTCCACCGGCTGGGCGAACTCCTCGACGACAAAGCCCTGCGGGAGACGTGGGGGGCAGCGCATGATGAGCGGCACGCGCAGCAAGGTGTCGTAGAGCACGAACTTGTGGCTCATCATCCCATGCTCGCCCAAGTTCTCGCCATGATCCGATGTGATGATGAACAAGGTGCGGTCCCACAAACCCCGCGCCGCCAACGCGTCCGCAACCTCCTTGAGCCGCATATCGACATAGCGCAGCTCGCCGTCGTACAACGCCCGCAGGATGACGAAGTCTTCCTCCGTCATCGACACCGCACCGGCGATATAGGCGTTGCAGTCCTGATTCACCGCGCGCACGCGCGCGGTTGAGAATTCGCGCGGCATGAACAAGCGGTCGTATGGCGCGGGCGGATGGAACTTCAAATGCGTTTCGTTGTAGTGGACGAAAGCAAAAAACGGCTCGCCGCCATTGCCGATCCACTCGATCAAGGCGCGGTTCGTCCGCCGCGCGCCCGAGTCGGCGCGCCCAAGGACGCGATCGCTCGCCTTGCGCGCGTACAGGGCAGCGCGCCCCGCAAAACGGCCGGCGACACGTTGGGTGTAGAAGCGGTCGAATCCTTTCCCAAAGCCGGTCTCGGGGCTGACCCATGGATTGGTGCAGAACGCCGCCGTGCGATATCCCGCGGCCTTGAGGTACTCGGGCAGTCGCCGATGCTGCGCTGCCAGCATGCGATTCTCGTCGGTCGCGCCGTGAGTGGAGGAGTAGAGACCCGTCATCATTGTGGCGTGGGCTGGCAGTGTCCACGGAGCGGTAGAAATGGCCTGGGCGAAGCGCACACCCTCCCGTGCTACCTGGTCGAGAAACGGAGACGTTTCGCGCGGATAGCCCGAGCACGAAAGGTGATCCGGCCGTGCGCAATCGAGCACGACCAGCAAGACATTCAGCTTCTCATGCATCGCCATTAGTCACCACCTGCCCTCTCACATTCAACCGTACCAACGCCCAGTGGCGCGACGTGGAGCACCCCGTTCGTGGGTACCCGAGCGCCGCGCGCGCGCAACAGCTCAAGGTACAGTGCTTCCATTTGTCGCACCATCGCCCGGGCCGAGAAGCGCTCCAGCACGATTCGCCGCCCCAGCCGTCCCATTGCGGCCGTCTCTTCTGCAGGAGTCCGCAGCACCTGTTCGATCGCCGCCGCCAAGGCATCCGGGTCCCTCGCGCGGACCAGGAGACCGCTGCGCCCGTGCTGCACCACCTCGCAGGTGCCCCCCACACCGGTTGCCACGACGGGTTTCTCCATCGCCATGGCTTCGAGGATTGCATTCGACATCCCTTCACCATGCGAGGACAAAACGAAGAGGTCAAAGGCGGAAAGGATCTCCGGGATATCCCCGCGGCGGCCGAGCAGCCGCAGGTGATCGGCCAGCCCGCTCGCCGTCACGAATCGCTGCAGGTCCTCTGGGAGGTTCACCTCGCCGGCGATGGCGATTTGCACCTCTGGTCGATGCCGGCACACCTGGGCTGCCGCGCGAAGGAATTCCTCCACTCCCTTTCGTACCCGCATGCGCGTGACGCTGCCGACAACCGGTCGCGAAGGGTCCAAACCGAGCCGGCGCTTGTAATCGCCCGGTGGTAAAGGCTGGAAGCGGTCAGTGTCCACGCCGCTCGGGATGACCACCATCTTTTCCTTGGGACACCCTTCGTTCTCGTGCACGAATTCGCGAACGGCCTCGGAGTTCCCAGTGACACAGTGGGCGAGGCGGTTCGACAGCCGCGCCCCGGCCAGTTGCCAGCCGCGGCGCTTGTGGCAGCCGCGTTTGCTCGCCAGCACGACCGGCACCCCTGCCAGGCGCGCGGCGACCGAGCCGATCACGTTGGCGCGCAACAGGTAGTTGTGAATCACGTCGACCCGCTCCCGCCGCAAGAATTCGGCCAGCCTGCGCACACCGCGCAGGGCACTCAGCGGCCGGAAGCTCGTCATGCCGCCGTCAATCACAGGCAGATCGAGCGCGCGCGCTGCATCCAGCAAGGCGCCCTTTCCGGTCAAGCAGTACAGAACTGGCGCAAACCGGGTGCGGTCCAACAACCGCAACACCTGAAGCAGATGCGTTTGGCTTCCGCCCACCTCCATCCAGGCGATGGTGTAGACGATTCTGACAGGTACCATGAGCAGCCAACGGATGTTGCCTTGACACTCCCTATCTCAAGGTGACCGCTTCCCTGCTTGTACGGCCCCAGACCATAGGGCGCTGTTCACGCCTGCGATGAGTTCACCGATCGTGATGCGCCCGTCGCCATCGGTGTCGAACGCTGGGCAGTCGCCGATCGGCGCTCTGCCGAGTGCTATATTCACGCCGCATACCAGGTCCTCGATCGACAACTGCCCGTCCCGATTGCAATCGATCGCGACCGGACCGCAGTACCCCGGGCAGCCGGCGCGCAAGAGCTGATCCACACGGACGCGATCCAAATCCAGTACGCCGTAGTGATA
>JBBITY010000471.1:0-2987 GCA_037440565.1 Desulfurellales bacterium | reverse complement strand
ATTGAGACGTGTGCGGCCGTCGGAGAGAAAAATGACCATGTCCGGGTCCGAAGGGACGCTTCCTCGATGAGGGGATTGAGACTGGACTCCGCGGAAGTCGGCACCCTTTTCCATCTGTAGTCCGAAGGGACGCTTCCTCGATGAGGGGATTGAGACTTACGCATGCACATCGCCCACCAGGCTCATGCGTCCAGTGCCTCGATCCGTCGGCTCTGAGAAGCATGATCCCCCTTGGTGAGGCCCTCGGTATTTCCGTCGCCCACCTCAATGCGGTATGGTGGTGTATGGGCGGCGGGCGTATCCGCATCGAACCGGATCCAGTGATCGAGGCATACAAGAAGGATCTGGATCTCACGTTGATCCGCGAGAACTTGCGGCGAACCGTGGACGAGCGCTTCGAACGCCTGATGGCTTTGCAGCGCTTTGCGGAAGAGCTGCGGCGCGCTGGCCAGGCCATACGGCGATGACGGACTTCGGGGCTCTGCTCCGCGTTCTGGCGGAAGCAGGTGTCGAGTTCATTCTGGTGGGCGGGGCAGCCGCGACGGCGCACGGTGCCGCTCGCCTCACAGTGGATGTGGATGTTGTGTATCGGCGTTCGGCAGAGAACTTCCAGCGCCTGCAGGCGGCGCTGGCGCCGCATCATCCCTACTTGCGCGGTGCCCCGGCCGGATTGCCTTTTCGGTGGGACGCCGACACCATCCGTCGCGGCCTGAACTTTACCCTCACAACCGATCTCGGTGATCTCGACCTGCTCGGGGAGATCGCCGGCGGGACGTATGAAACGCTCCGACCCGACTGCGTGTCCATCACCGTGTTCGGCGTCACCTGCCAGTGCCTCGATCTTGAACGGCTCATTCTCGTGAAGCGCGCTGCCGGCCGGCCGAAGGATCTGGAAGCGATCGCCGAGTTGGAAGAGATTTTGGCGCAGCGCGAGCGCCCTTGAGCACGCGCCCGCCCGGAGCCGATTAACCCTTGCGATCCGGGCCTGTGCGGAAAATGGCCGGTGCTTCACGCCAGGAGCGACGCCGATCTTCTCATCTCGGCATCAGCGCGCTGGCCGCGGCGGAGGTGGCCTTCTGACACCCCAACAACGTCCCGCGGCTCGAGTTGTTGGGCATACGGCGCCTGGTGGCGCGCTGGCTCGGTGTGTGAACTCAGGCCCACAGCCTCGCGACGGAGTATGCGGCGATCAGGCGATCGTGGGTAACGATCGTCAGGTGCTCCTCGATGGCTTGGGCGACCAGGAGCCGATCGAATGGGTCGCGGTGATGTGCGGGCAGGGCACGCAACCGTTCGGTGTGCGCGATCGTGATCGGCAGCTCGTCGAAGTCGGCCGCGCGCGCGGCGCTGACGATGGCGGCGAGATCGGCGTCGATCTTCCCCAGCGCCGACTTGATCGCGATCTCCCAGGTGCTGACGGCACTGACGTAGACATCGATATCCGGATCGCGGAGGGCGGTCGCGACTCGGGCCGGGAGTCGGCGCGGTGCGCTCAATGCCCAGATGAGCGCGTGCGTGTCCAGCAGCAGCGGCCGCCTCACCGGTCGCCGCCCTCGAACAACGCGAGCAGATCGTCGGGCAGCGGTGCATCGAAGTCGGCCGCGACGCGAATCTTCCCCCGCAGTGCGCCGAGACGCCGCGGCTTCCGCGGCCGCCCCGCGGGCACGAGTCGCGCCACGGGCCGCCCGTGGCGGGTGATCACGACGTGCTCGCCGCGCAAGGCGCAGTCGACGAGATGGGACAGGCGCGTCTTCGCTTCATAGATGCTCACCCTGGCGACTTTCGGCATGTGGTCAAATTAGACCACATCGTAAAGCCGCGCAAGAACGATGCTAATCCATGCTTCGCGCGCAACGGCCGCTTACGGGTAGGAATCCGTCAATGACGCACGCCACGCGGAGGTAGAAGGTAATTGCGAAAGAGGGCGACCGTGGGTTTTCGCGACGGACAGGATGGTGCCGGCGCCTCGCTCGCCGGCGCGGCGCCGTGGCCCGCTCCCTCTGCCGCCCTTCGGCCGACGAGAAAGTAGGTGCTGACGCTCTGCCCGCTCTTCACCTCGATCTCGCCTCGCGGTTCCAGCAGGTAGTGCCTCTGCAGGCGCCAGTACGTGGACTCGGACACTTGAATGCGACCGACGGCCCCCTTGCTCTCCATCTGGCTGGCGAGGTTCACCGTGTCGCCCCACACGTCGAAGTTGAGTCGCTTCGTGCCGATCACTCCACTGACCACGGCTCCCGTCGAGATGCCGATACGCACACCGAGCGGCAGACCGAGGTCGTGTCCGACGGCGGCCACGACCTCGAGCATCTCGAGCGCGAATTCGGCCATCGAGTCGATCTGCGCCGGGCCGCTTTGATCGTCGATCACCCCCGTCGCCGCCATGTAGCAGTCTCCGATTGTCTTGATCTTCTCGATGCCGTGTCGCGCTGCCGCCTCGTCGAAGCGCGAAAACATGTGGTTCAGCACCTCGACCAGATGCGCCGGAGACAGGCGCCGCGTCAGCATGGAGAAGCCGGTCAGGTCGGCGAACAGCACCGAGGCCTCGCCGTGACTGTCGGCGATCACACGCTCCCCGTGCTCGAGGCGCTTCACGATCGATGGCGGCAGCAAGTTGTCGAGCAGTTCCGCAATCCGCAGGTTGGCCGCCGACAGGTCCGCTCGCGCCGCGATCGAGGAGTTCTTGTAGTAGTGAATGCCAAAGCCGACGACGGCAGCCAGGGCAGTGACCGTGAAATAATATGCCTGCTCTTGAGCCATCGGGTCGCGCACAAGCGGCGCGCGGGAGTTCAACATCACCTCGGTGGCGACACAAAGCACTGCGGCGGCGCCATACACGGCCAGCACCTGCCGCCGCTCGATTCGCGTGAACGCAATGACGGGGTAACCGAGCAGCGCGGCCACCCAGAACGTGCCCCCGCCGGCGTGACCGAACGCCAGGTTGAACTGTACGTACTGGACCGCCCCCGTCGCCAGGAAGAGCCAACGCC
>JBBITY010000470.1:0-2990 GCA_037440565.1 Desulfurellales bacterium | reverse complement strand
CGCGCAAAGCCGAATGCCGCCCGTTGGGCTGAAGCATCACCTCGTGCTCCCCTTGCGTCTGGTGCCGGTCCTTGGCCTTGAGTGCTTGCTGATCGTCTGCTCGCTCCCCGCCTGCACGCCGCCAATCAAACAGTACGAGTTGAAGCACCAGAGACTCTCGTGCGAGGAGGCAAACCGTGCGGCGTACAAGAGCCTCCGGGCAATGGGCTTTGCAATCACGGCGTTCGAGCGGGCTGGCGCGGGGCGCCGCGGGATACTGAAGGGCAGCCGTGAAATACCCGGGGCTGGGGCGCGCCGGCAGGAGGTGACCGTGAGCATCGATTGCGCGCCCACGGGTGTCAGCATCGACGCGCGCCGCGACAATCGGTGGCTGGATCAGATCGAATTCAAGCGCGGCTTCTACCACTCGTTTACGAACGTCGTATCCATGACCGCGGCCCGCGCGGAGATGGAGGCTCGCATTGCGGCCGGGACCGCGCCGGCGTCGCAACAGCGGCGCGATTTGCAAGTCCTCGTCGAGCCGGTTTACGGTCAGGAGGCGAAATTGCACTTCGACTTCGACACCGCCGCAGGCGGGGTGCTGCCGGTGCGCATCAGCATCCGCAACCTCACGGCCCATTCATATTCGCTTCGACCAGCGGATATCCGGCTGACGCGCGCCGATCGCGAGCGGGTCGAGTCCCTCTCGCCGGAGGAGGCCGCCGCGCGCATTGCCCGCGCCCCCGAGCGACCGGGGGCGGACGCGCGGGCGGCGCCGCTTTCGGTTGAGGCCATCGCGGCGAGCTTGCGCGGCGCGCTCTTGACCGCGACCGAAGTGCAACCCCACGCGCACACCAGCGGCTATCTCTACTTCCCGCTTGCCGACTACACCCGCGCGCGCGTCGTGCTCACCGAGCGCGAAAGCGGCGAGGCGGAGGGCTTCCTTGTCGAATTCTGACTCGGTCGTTCGGCCGCAGGCGGCTTCGGGCGCGGCGGGCCGTAGGCTCGAAAGCTTCCGAGTCAATGAGCGCCTTGAGAACGGCGCAGCGGCGCTCGTGAACGCGGGCAGGCGAGCCCTCGGATGCACGAGTCTCGATCCCGCGCCCGCCATTCAAAATCTCTGGGGCGCCGCTCTGGCGCGGCGCGAGTGAAACGTCTAAATGTCTGCCGGTGAAACGGATTTCCATGCGGGAGAAAGGCCCTCCATCCACCAAATCGCGCCTGCGGCAGAACGTCGAGTCGATCGCGCTGGCTCTGTTGATCGCCCTCGCAGTGCGCTCATCGGTGGTCCAGGCATTCTGGGTTCCGTCGGGGTCGATGCTCCCGACGATCCAGATCGGCGATCACATCTTCGTCAACAAGCTCGCGTACGCCATTCACCTGCCGCTCATTGGCACGCCGATCGCCAAGATCGGATCCCCACAGCGCAATGATATTGTGGTGTTCGTCTCGCCGGTCGATCATTCGACCGATCTCATCAAGCGCGTGGTCGCCGTAGCGGGCGACACCGTGGAGATCCGCAACAAGCGCCTCTTCATCAACGGGCAACCGGTGGACGATCCCCACGCGCATTTCAGCGATCCTACGGTGAGCCTCAACGGCCCGCGCGACAACATGGGGCCCGTGGTCGTCCCGGAAGGGAAGTTCTTCGTTCTCGGCGATAATCGCGACCGCAGCTACGATAGCCGGTTCTGGGGGTTTGCCGACGTCGCCGACATCAAGGGGAAGGCGACCTTCATCTACTGGTCGTGGGACAGCGAGCGCCACTGGCCGCGGCTCAGCCGACTCGGCCACTTCTTGCACTAGTCGCCTGACTCGTCATCTGGCACGCTGGCGGCGCAGGCCCGCAAGGGCTGCGCCGCTTTGCGGAAAACGGTCGGTGGCGTGACACGCACCGAGCGTTGCGGGCCGGCGCGCGCGGTAACGCGCGGCTCGATCTGCTGTTGGGCACAAGCGTTGCTCGACGCTCGGAGCAACGCCTCCGCTCCTCGGGAGACTGCGCAACCCCGCGGAAGCAGGATGTTGCAAGAGGCCGATACCGTGCACGGCGGGATCGGCCTTTTGTATTTTCGGGGAGCGGGTGGCGGCAAAACCAATGAAGTCGCTCAGCCCGTTCGCGCTTGCATGCGTGATGATTACCCTGCTGTCGGCAGCGGCCGGGGCGGCGGGCGATGGGCGGCTGTTTGTCTCGCCACAGGGTTTCGACGGAAACTCGGGCGATCTCGCCCATCCACTGCGCAGCATACGGGCGGCGGCTGCCCGCGCGCGCGCCGGCGATCTAGTTGTCGTGGCGCCCGGCACCTACCGCGAATCGGTTGTGCTCAGCCGCTCTGGAAAACCCGGCCTCCCGATTGTCTTTCGCGGCTTGCCGGGGGCTGTCATGCTCAGCCCCGATCCGTCCGCAAGCCGTTCGGCCTTCGATGTCCGTTCCAATGTGGCCTATGTGACCGTCCAAGGGTTCGAGATGGCTGGAGGGTATGGTGAGACGGTTTTTGTCCGCAGCGGTGCGCACGACATCGAGCTGGCCGGCCTCTACGTCCACGATAATCGCGCCGGGATCTGGATCGGCGGCGCGTCGCGCGTTCTGCTGCGCGACGTACTGATCCGACGCCATCGCACCAGCGGCGTGCGCCTCTTCGCCGGCGCCCGCCGCGTCGAGGTCCGCAACACGCGCGTCGAGCTCGCCGATGACGGACAGGGTTGCGACGGTGATGCCGACGGATTCACCGCCGACGAGTCCACTGTCGATCTCCGCTTCGAGGACGTGGAGGCGGTCGGCAACTCGGAAGATGGATTCGACCTGCAGGGGCGGAACGTGACGGTGATGCGCGCCGTGGCGCGTGACAACGGCTGCACCGGCGTAAAGCTCGCGGGCGGCGGTTACGTGGAGAACCTCCTCGTGGAGCACAGTCGCGTTGGATTCAGTGCTGGAGCCGACGCTTTCTTGCAGCATGGAACCCTGGTGGACAACGACCTGCCTCGGTAGTCCAGCACCACCACCCCCTCGACCA
>JBBITY010000469.1:838-2991 GCA_037440565.1 Desulfurellales bacterium | reverse complement strand
AACGGGGCGAACGTGGCCCGCCAGCAGGACGAGCTGCGGCGGTTGGAAACCCGGCTCACCGAAGTGCGCGAGCGGCACCTGGCGCTGAGCCGCGACCTCGTGGACGAGCGCGAGGTCGTGCAGGCGCTGTCGCTGTTCGACCCGGTGTGGGAGTCGCTTACGCCGCGTGAACAGGCGCGGGTGGTGCACTTGCTGGTCGAGCGCGTCACCTACGACGGCAAGACCGGCAGCGTGGCGGTTACGTTTCGGCCGACGGGGATCAAGGCGCTGGCCCAGAAGGAGGCGGAGGACGCGGCATGAGTGCGGTAGTTGCCGAGGAACACGACGGACGGATCACGACGCGGAGCACGGTCCACTTCACCCGGGCGCGCCGCGGGCGGAAAGAGCTGCGTAGCGGCGAGGCGCCGCCCGCCCCACCGCCGCCGATCTTCGGCCGCGTGCCGCGCATCGCCCGGCTGATGGCCCTCGCGCTGCGCTTCCAGCGCCTGGTCGAATCAGGAAACGTTCGCGACTACGCCGAACTGGCCCGCCTCGGCCACGTCACACGCGCCCGCATGACGCAGATCATGAACTTGCTCAACCTGGCCTCCGACATCCAGGAGGCCGTCCTGTTCCTGCCGCCGATCGAATCCGGCCGCGACCCGGTCCGGGAACTGCACATCCGGCCGATCGCCGCTACGCCTGACTGGCGGAAGCAGCGGCAGATCTGGCGGGAGGTGCGTTCCAGCATCGCGACCGCACGGGTCGAATGACCGCGGCCGGACGCAGAGAATCTCCCCGCGCGCCTTGCCGAATGAGACCCCCGTGCCGATCATTAACTGCGGCTCTCGGCACGCGAACCGTCGGTAAGAGCCGAAGCCACCGAACTTGGAGCAGGACGGTCTCGTTCGGGCACGCACCGATGGGACAGACAGCTTACGAGCCAAAGGACCACATCCAGCATCTGGCGGTCTCGCCTCGTGCCGAGAGCGTGCTGGACCAGCGAGAGATCACGGTCCACACGTACCAGACAAGCGTGCCGTTCGACTACGACGCACTCGACGCCTGCCTCGACCGCGCGTGGCTCGCTCCTGCAATCCGCCTTGGTGTCTTCGCGCGGAACCCAGGGATCGGCAAAGACGGGATAGACGTCGTTCTAGGTCTTCAGGGCGAGATCTCGGTGCGGGCCTACGACTACGACGAGCGGCGACCGCTGTGGTACTTGTGGCAGGATCTGATCGTCGAAACGGTTGCCATCCGCTACACTCGCGACGAGGCTGGATTCATTCGCTTCACCACGGCGGGCGGACCTTTATGGAACGCTCACAGAAGGCGACGGAGCGCTTATCGCGTCCATTTGCGAGGAGGTTACAGCCGAGCGCGGCGAGCTTAGCGCAACCGAATCGACCCGAGCCTGGGGCCAAGAAATCTGGGAAGCCGTTCGACTAAGTGAGGGCCCTCGATTCCGCCCACTCGTGGAGCTGGAGGCCACGTCCCTTTGCCGTGCAGGCGAACGCCTTGGCGTAGCGATTGATCCCGGTCGCCCTGTCGCCCGCCTGGAAGCGTATTGGCAAAAACCATCCCCTTGCCAAGACGCAGTGGGCTTCTTCCAGCAATTGCGCCGGCCGGTATGCGTCGTGACCAACGCGGACCGGAAAAACGCAATTGCAGCGCTCGAGCATCTACAAGTCCGAGTTGACTACCTCATCACCTCAGAGGACGCTCGCTCCTATAAGCCCAACCCAGCGATCGTCGCTCTGGCTCTCGAACGCACGGGTTGGCCCATCGCCGAGGCTGTCCACATCGGAGATTCCGTCCACGGCGATATTCACCCAGCGGATTCCGTGGGCCTCCGAACTGTTCTCGTCCGGCGCCCGGGAAGGCCGTTTGATCCTGGCCAGAAAGAAGCTACCGTCGTGGTCGAGGATCTCATAGCCGTCGCTCAGCTCTTGAACAGTCCGCGCACGACGAGCCACATCCCGCGAGGTCAGCAGTGAGAGTCCTTCTTATTCAACCTTCGGAGAGCCTCGTCATCGGGAAACGCAAAGAGCGTGGTTCAATTATGCCGCCGTTGAGTATCCTGACACTTGCGGCGGTCGTTCGAAATCGCTTGCCCGATTTGGATATCCGCGTCGCAGACTTCGAGGCGAAAAACGGGGAACCGGCGCCGGATT
>JBBITY010000469.1:0-827 GCA_037440565.1 Desulfurellales bacterium | reverse complement strand
GGTACAACCGTCCACGTGCCCCATATCGCCCAACTTGCTCGCCAAATTAGATCAGAGCACTCTGACGCCTGCATCGTAGTCGGCGGTCCGCATGCCACTTTTTGCGATCAAGAACTCCTCGCTACGGTTCAAGCGATCGACGCTGTGGTCCGCGGCGAAGGCGAGATTGCCTTTCTTCAGTTTCTCGAACAATATCGAGGAAGGGCTAACTTACGGGCTATCCCTGGCATTTCAACGCGCCACCAACGTTCGGATCGCCTCGCGCCCATTGTGGAGACCTTGGACAATCTACCGCCGGCAGCGTATGACTTGGTTGGCCTCACAAAGTATCAACTCGCTACGCATAGAAAATCGCTTCCTCTCCCGTTTGCCAGACCGGTGGACCGTTTCGATGCCAGGCGCGTCACCCCGCCCGTTTCTCTAGAAACGGCCGTTCGGGGAGCGCGTCGAAGCGTTCACTCTTTGTCGTCACCAGACTTGCGGCGCCGAGGGACCGTTTCAATTACGTGCGGCCGAGGATTGCGCGTCGGGCTAAGGACTCTCATCACACCTGGATCAGGTCTTGGGGAGCAGGCCAGGCGGCTGCGACCTCTCGGCCTCACGCCTCGCGCGCCTCTCGCAGCCCGACGCCTCCGGCGATCGGAGTGCCTCACGGCCCCAGCCGCTGCTGCGCCGGCACCGCGCGGTGGAGGCCGCGGCGCAGGCAAAGTATCCGGTGCCCACCGTCACCCTTGTCACCCATTCCAGCCCGGGCGGCGGCAGCGACGTTTTCCTGCGCGAGATGATCAAGCACCTGCAGCCCGCGATGGGCGTCAACTTCGTCGTCG
>JBBITY010000468.1:0-2994 GCA_037440565.1 Desulfurellales bacterium | reverse complement strand
CGCCTCGAGTCGCAGCTGAGTGACGCGGCATGGAACCGCAGCCGACGAGCGCGAGCGCCATCGCATAAATCAGGGTCCGCATGCCGCGTGTGTACCACGCCGGCGGCGGCAGCGTCAATTTCGGAGGGCCGCAGCCACGACGACGATCACGTATCGAGCGGGCATAATCGCCGCCGACTCGCGCGAGACCTGGGAGGGGGAGGCTGGCGGCACGAGTTATGCCACCTGCGAGAAGCTCTTCCGCAAGAAAATCGGCAAGAAGGAATTCATCATCGGTACGGCCGGTGGGACCTACCTTGCCATGATCTACGTGGACTGGTTCCGCGGTATCGAACCGACGATGGACCAGCACCTCAAACTCCCCGAGATTCTGCGTGACGCGCATCTGGAGGAGGACTTCGAGGTCCTGATCGTCTGCCGGGACGGTGCATTCCATGCGAACCACCTCTGCCGAGCGGTCAAGGTGATCGATCCATTCATCGCCATCGGCTCCGGCCGCAAGGCGGCGCTCGGCGCCATGCACGCGGGCGCGACAGCAAAGCGCGCGGTTGAGATCGCCTGCAAGGTGGACCCCTACACCGCACCCCCGGTGCGCACCATGAGGCTGTAGATGCCATCCACCAAGCACGACCCGGAACGCCTCGCCACCTTGTACGCGCAGCTCGGCACCTACGCTGCGGTCGCGGAACAGGAAGGCATCCCCGAGAGTTCGGTGCGCGCGGCCATCTACCGCGCCAAGGGGCGCCCGGCGGGCGAGACGCGCAAGGACGCCACGATCATCGGCCTCAACGCCAGAATCCGCCAGCTCGAGCGCCAGGCGCTGAGCGACGAGCGGGTCCTGAAGGAGATCCTGAAGGTCACGCAGACGCGGATCGACCCGCCATCGTGGCTCGCAGTGCCGAAGGGGAAGGTGACCGACCTCGCCGGCGTCCCGGTGCTCTTCGCCTCGGACTGGCACTGGGGCGAAGTGGTGCGTGCCGAGGAGGTCGGGCACGTCAACGAGTACAGTCTCTCGATCGCGCGGGAGCGGGCGCGGACCTTCTTCCAGAAGAGCACCGCGCTGCTCACCGAGCACCTGCGGCCGGCGAAATACCCGGGCGTGGTGCTGATGCTCGGTGGCGACATGCTGAGCGGCGACATTCACGAGGAGCTCGCGCAGACGAACGAGTGCGAGAGCATGCCGGCGCTGCTCGACCTCCTCGAGGTCGTGAGCTGGGGTATCGGCCTGCTCGCGGCGAAGTTCGGCCAGGTCTACGTGGTCGGCGTCACCGGCAACCACGGCCGCACCTCGAAGAAGCCTCGGGCGAAGCGGCGCAACCATACGAACTACGACTGGCTGCTCTACCAGCTGCTGGTGCGCCAGTTCGCCGGCGATCGGCGGGTCGGCTTCCTCATCCCGGACGGCCCGGACGCCTACTTCAAGGTCTACGGGACCCGGATCTGCCTCACGCACGGCGACTCCTTCCGGGGCGGCAACGGCTTCGCCGGCGCCGTCGTGCCGATCTTCGGCGGCGATCGCAAGAAGCGCTCCCAGCAGGCGCAGATCGCCCGGCCCTACGATCTCTCCTGCATCGGCCACTGGCACCAGTACATCCCAAGCACCTCGGTGCTGGTGAACGGGAGCCTCAAGGGCTTCGACGAGTGGTCACTCTCCATGGGATTCGGCTTCGAGCGCGCCTGCCAGGCGCTTTTCATCGTGCACCCGGTCCACTCGGTCACCTTCCACATGCCGATCTACGTGCAGCGGGATAAGCCAGAGCAGAGGGCCGAGAGCTGGGTGTCGGTGCAGAGGGCGGCGTGACGGAGACCATCGCAGCAGTGACTCTAGCCGGATTCCCTGCGCTTGACCGATGCAGCTACGGCTACCCTGAGACCCACCGATACGTTGCCTTTGCCGAGCTGCCGCGCGCCCGCCAAGGTGGCGTTGTCCAGATATACCTGCACTCGCCGGCCGTCCACGGATCGCGGACGGCCGGCGCGCCGAGGCGGTTTAGGCGTAGACGCCACGTACAAAGCCGAAGTCGATGATATGCACGTCGCGTCGCGGATCGCCGCGTCGAACCTGGCACGATTCGATCATCACGGTCGGCAGCCCGTCGACGGTGCGCCGATACACCTTGCCGGCCTCCGCATAGCTGTTCGATGCAGCGATGAAATCCTCGATGCTGTCCCGCGTCCAAGTGATGCTGTCAGCCGTGATTAGCACGCGGAAAGCCTTGTCAAAAAGATCCTCGATGTCCGAGTCAGTCATCTTGATGTCGTTACGCATGGCAACCTCCTTACCGTCCATGGTCAGTATTATACACACAATATAGGCCATGTCAACATGGCTTAAGCATGCTGCAGTGAGTCCACCCGTCCCCTGCCAAGCCTGCTTCTGGCTCGCAGAACCCGGAAACTACCCCCACCGCTGGTGCTCTCACAGCCTCCACCACGGATGGATAAAAACACAGCCTAGGTGCGGGGGAGAGGCGTTCAGAGAGGATACGCGGGCCCTTCAGGCGACCCGGAGCACCCTGACGAGTGGCGCTGCTACCGATCCGCTTCTCGCCTCTTCTGGATCAGAGCAGCCTCGTAAGCCATCCGCATGAACTGCGCGAAGACGATCCGGCCTGCTCGGCTCATGCGCATGAAGTCCTCCATGAACTGAGCCTTCATCTCACTCGGCAAATCTTCCCAGCTGGTCCTGTCTTTCAAGTCGTGACACTGAACGCACGACTCCACCACCTGCTTCCCACCGACGCTCGCCGGCTTCGGGAAATGATCGAGCTCAACGCGGTTCGGAAGCATCGCGCGCGCCGACCGGCGCGCACACCCAAGAGTTCGAGCTCTCCGCTGTCTAATTCTCGCTCAAGAGATCGGCGCTTATGCCGTCTTTTTTTCACTGAACGAGCGGTTTTCAATTGGACAGCCACCTCAGAAAACCCCTTTATTTCCAGATCGAAACACACGGTCTCGATATGTACTGCTGCATGACCGGGGTGTGCGCCGCGA
>JBBITY010000467.1:2100-2996 GCA_037440565.1 Desulfurellales bacterium | reverse complement strand
GCGCAGCGTGATGCCCGAATTCACCGCGGGCTGGGAGTCGGTCCGAGGTGGATACGTGGATGACGGCTGGAAAGACACGCTGCTCGTCATGCCCGGCGAGCGAGTCAAGCTGCTGATTCGCTTCAGCGACTTCTCCGGCGAGTATCTCTATCACTGCCACAATCTCGAACACGAAGATAGCGGCATGATGCGGAATATCAGCGTGTCGCCATGATCGTGCCTCTTTTGGCGGTGCATGCGAAATTGGTCGAGCAAGGTTATCGCGGCCGCTGCGCAGGGAAAACGGCGGCTGATCGCAAGTGTCGCGCAAGTGGCCTGACCAATCACGTCGGTCCGATGGTCGCCCCTGCTCAGCGGGTCTTCATGGCCTGTCGCCGAAGCTGAACCCAGATGAACGGAATCGCAACCGCCGTACCCGTTAGCGACAATGCAAAAACCAATCCGACACCGGGCGGGCATACATGCCCGTGTTTGCGATAATGTTCCAACATCTGCGAGATGACCATCCAATCGGCTAAACCAGCGAGCGTGGCGAGCGGAATCAGCCAGCCGAGCAGCGACTTGACGCCCGGTCGATTCTTCCGCCCGCCCCGGCCGCGTTGGTTACGGCTTCGCCTTCTCCTTGCCATGATCGTGATCCTTGTGATCGCCGTGGGCTTTGCACTCGCCGTGGCCGACGCAGCGCAGGTTGGTGCCCTCGCGCACCCACAGATGTGCGTCGTCTCCCTCGCCAGTCACGAAGTACTGCGTCTCGCTCTTGACCGGCTGCGCCGCCTGCTGGGCCATAAGCGTGCCGACGAAGCCCGTGGCCGCGACTCCCAGGATGATCCCGATCAGAATTCCTTTGCGGTTGGAACTGTTCACAACATGCTCCTTCGTACAAGCACAACTAGCGT
>JBBITY010000467.1:0-2081 GCA_037440565.1 Desulfurellales bacterium | reverse complement strand
GCCGCACGCGCGGCACAGATGTCACGCCTGGTTCGATCACGTTTTCGGCGGCGCGGCTGGTCCGCCGCCTTGTGAGGTTGGCAGCGCCGGTGGTGACCCGCCCTGCAGAGCCGGCGGCGCGCTGACCGCCGCAGTCGGCATGGGCGCAACCTCCAGTGGTCCGATTTCCGGTGCTTCCCACTCCTGATCCACCGGTTGCGGTCGCCCAGCCTTGTCCCAGCCCGTGAAGATTCGGTAGAGGGCCGGTAGGACAACCAGCGTGAGCAGCGTGCTCGTGATCAGACCGCCGATGACAACCGTCGCCAGCGGGCGTTGCACTTCCGCGCCGGTGCCGGTCGCGATCGCCATCGGGACGAAGCCCAGTGAAGCGACCAGCGCAGTCATCAAGACTGGGCGGAGACGCGTCAGGCTTCCCTGGATGATCGCTTCATCGCGCGCCATCCCTTCACGTCGGAGCTGGTTGATGAAGCTGACCATCACCACGCCGTTCAACACGGCCACGCCGGACAGCGCGATGAAGCCGACGGCCGCTGAGATCGAGAACGGCATATCGCGCAGCCAGAGTGAAAGAATGCCGCCGGTCAGACCAAGCGGCACCGCGCTAAATACCAGCAGCGAATACTTCACGCTCTTGAACGTGCTGAAAAGCAGAATAAAGATGAGCAGGAAGCAGACCGGCACGACGATTGTCAGGCGCTCTTTCGCGGCGACGAGGTTCTCGTACTGGCCGCCCCAGACCAGCCACCCGCCCGGCGGCAACGTAACGGCCTTCATCTTCTCCTGCGCTTCGGCGACGAACGAGCCGAGGTCGCGCCCGCGGACGTTGCACTGCACGACGATGCGGCGTTTGCCGTTCTCACGGCTGATCTGGTTGGCGCCTTCGGCAACGTCAATCCGCGCGATCTGACCGAGCGGGACGAACCCCACTTCGTGTTTCGGCAGTAGGTCACCATGCGCGCCGTTCGAGCCGACCAGCCGAACGTTGGTGGCTTCGGCTTCCTCGCCTCGTGGAAGCGGAATCGGCAGAGTTTCGAGCGTCTCGGGTTTCCCCCGCAGCGCATCCGGCAGGCGCACGACCAGATCGAACCGCCGATCACCCTCGAATACAAGTCCGGCCTCACGTCCGCCCATCGCGGCGGCGACCACGTCCTGCACGTCGGCGATGTTCAGTCCGTAGCGGGCGATCGCAGCCCGGTCGATGTCGATCGTCATCACCGGCAGGCCGGTTGTCTGCTCCGTTTTCGCGTCGGCGGCGCCGGGAATGCTCTGAAGCACGCCGAGCACCTGTTGCGCGGTCTTCTGCATCTTGGCGAAATCGTCGCCATACACCTTGACTGCCACGTCGCCGCGCACGCCGGCGATAAGCTCGTTGAACCGCATCTGGATCGGCTGCGTGAACTCGTAGTTGTTGCCCGGCAGCGTCTTTACGGTCAGTTCAATCAGCTTCTGGAGTTTGCCCTTGTGACCTTCCAGCTTCAGTTCGCCATGCTCGTGGCCCCCGTGCTCATCCTCCGCGTGTCCAGCGAGTTTCTCCATCTCCTCGGTTTTCTCGCCGATTAGGCCATCCAGTTCCGACTCGCTGCGCCACTCTTCGCGCGGCTTGAAGATGATGAACGTGTCCGAGACATTGGGCGGCATCGGGTCGGTCGCCATCTCGGCCGTTCCCGTCTTGGAGTAGACGAACGCGACCTCCGGGAAGGAGGCGACGACCCGCTCAACGTCGAATTGCATCAGGCCGGACTGCGTGAGCGCCGTGCTGGGGATGCGCATCGCGTGCATCGCGATGTCTTTCTCGTCCAGCGTCGGAACGAACTCCTGTCCGAGCCGTGCGAAGATCAGCACCGAACCCCCGAACGCTGCGATCGCCAGAACCGTGACAACCCAGCGGAGGCGCAGCGACCAGCGGACGGTCGGCTCATACATCGCCTTGGCCCACCGAATCGCAAAGACCTCCTTCTCCTTGACCTTGCCGCGAATCAGGATGGCAACGAGCGCGGGAACGAACGTGAGCGACAGGATGAACGCGCCGATGAGGGCGAAGATCACGGTCATCGCCATTGGGTGGAACATCTTCCCTTCGA
>JBBITY010000466.1:2779-3008 GCA_037440565.1 Desulfurellales bacterium | reverse complement strand
GGCTCCGGCGTGATATCAGTGGCCGAGCGCCTGCCAGCCTTCTGCAGCTTCGCGAGCTGCTCCGCTTCGCGCGCCGCGCGGTCGACCTTTGCCTGCAGCGGGCAGAAGTAGTGCTTGCATTCGTCGATGCCATCCGGGCCTACGATGCTGATGATGCCGAGCTCCCACTCCTTGCCATCGGGGCGATTGAACCGCACGGCGGGCGTGTTGACGCCGACGATCTTCTTGT
>JBBITY010000466.1:0-2759 GCA_037440565.1 Desulfurellales bacterium | reverse complement strand
CTTTACGGTCTTACCGATCCACTCCTCGCGCCTGGGGTGATAACCCGTGGCCATACCGACCACCGTGTAGTAGACCCAAGCCTGGTAGAGCGTCTGCCCCGACTTGAACCACAGGGCGAACTGTTCGTGGCTGTCGGCCGGACTGCTGATGTTGACGTCGTCCCAGAAATGGACTGGCGCGCCGTCGATGTAGCGGTAGATCGTGCGCTTGTTCCGGATATCGATGATGACGCCCTGCGTCTCCTCGCCATACTTGCGATGCGGGACGGCACAGGCCAATGGAAAGAGGAGGCAGCTCACGGCCTCGGCCGGGCCCGCCGAGCCCAGCAGGACGCCGAGCAGCATCGCGGACACGATGCGCGTGCAACGCCGCGTGGAAAGCATGGTCCCTCCCCCCTCTTGTGTTGTTGTGTTGCAAAGCAACACTACTATGGACCCGTTCCAGCCACAAGCTTCGCAAGAGGCGGGCCGTGCTCCGTGGAGCGCGTGCCCACGGCGACCGTGCCTTATCGCGAATGCGGATATGGGGTAGGCTGTTCCGCGCCGGCGCAATCCGAAGTGAAAACTCGAACTAACGGACCGGCCTGGCGGCGCGGGCACGCGCTCGCTATGCGGCGACCTGCGGCCACCAACAGAAAAATCCACAAATCCTTCAAGGGGGTACAGAGCCGTGAACGTCTACAAGATCGTCGGGATCGCCGGCCTACTGATCGCCATCGTGGCCGCCTTCGTCGACATACCATACGCCGTGGAGCTGATGGCCCTCGCCGGCATCATCGTCGGCATCAGCATCATCGCGGATCACCACGTGCGCGTGATCGTTTCCGCGGTGGCGTTGCCGGTGGTCGCAGCGAGCTTCAGCGGGCTGCCGAGCGTCGGCGGATACATCACGGCGATCCTCGGCAACATCGGGCACGTGGTCGGGGGCGCGGCGCTGCTGATCATCCTGCGCAACATCGTCAACCGGCTCAAGACCTGAACGGCTGCCGCAGCGGGTGGGGCCGGCCACGGCCCCACCCGCGCCCGGCGCCCCACGCGTCAGAGCCATCTCGCCGCAACGAAAGCGGTGGCGAGAAACAGGAGCCACAGGAACAGCCCGGCGAGAATCCCCCGGATCAAGCCCGCGGCCGGACCCAGATCGACCGGGATGTTCCCTTCCAGCTCATTCGTGACCTGTGGATCATGCGGCGCAGCAGCCTCCAGCCGCTCCAACACCGCCGCATCGTCCAGTACCGGCTCGTTGCCATCCGGGACGAATGCTTCTGCGGCATCGCTCCCTCTGCGTTCCTGCGCCTGCATGGGGCCTCCAGGACGGTCGGACGGCCCGAGAGTATGTCGTCCTCGCGCCCGGATCGCGGACGCGCATCGCGTTCCTCAAGAATGGCAGGCGCAATCTGTCAACCGGACACGACGTCGATCGGCCGCGCCTGCGGCTTGACCGTCTCATGGACCCTGCCCATGCTCGGCACCAGCATCGGAACCCGGGCGCGATAGCGTCGATAGTCGTCGCCGAGGAAGGTCTCCAGGTCGCGTTCCTCGAAGTGGATGCCGATGAAGATGTAGGCGCTCATGCCGAGGGCGAAGACCAGGTGCCCCAGCGTCATGCGCGGCGTTCCCCAGAACGCGAGCAGCAGGCCAAGGTAGATCGGGTGACGTATGAACTTGTAGAAATACGTGACCCGGAACGGCGGGTGCGTGTAGCGCCGCCGCAGCAGATTGAGCGTCACCTGCCGGAGACCGAACAGATCGAAGTGGTCGATGAGGAAGGTCGACAGCAGCACGAGGAGGAAACCCGCGACGAAGATGCCCCACAGGGCAGTCGCCGCCCAGCCGTTCCCCGCCTCCCAGATCACCGCCGTCATCGGTCTCCACTGCCAGTAGGCCAGGACCAGCACGAGGCTGGTCGCGAGCACGAACGTGCTGCGCTCGACGCTCTCCGGCACCACGCGCGTCAGCCAGCGCTTGAAGCCGGGACGCGCCATGACCGAGTGCTGGATGCCAAACAATGCCACCAGCGCGAGATCGATCAGCAACGCCAGCGTCGCCGGAGTTGCCGCTCCGTCGTCGATGCCCTTCGGCACGAACTGATTGGCCAGGAACCCGACCAGATAGAGAAATGTCGCGAAGAACACGCCGTAGGCGCCAAGGCCATAGGCGAATGCGATGACTCTGCCCATTTGTCGACCCCCCATGAATCGCCGCAGCGGTCTCATGAACATCCGCCGTAGACGGCTCCGGCGAGGACCGCTGCTTAGCTTTGGATCGTTGGGTTACTCCTCGTCCCAGCCGCTGTCAATGCCGGCCGTGACGCGGCGCCGCATGGGACTGGTCCGGGAGATCGTGGCGGAGAGGGTGGGATTCGAACCCACGGTCCCCTTGCGGGAACGCCGGTTTTCAAGACCGGTGCAATCAACCGCTCTGCCACCTCTCCAGCGGCAGCGTGCATCTTACCGGATCCGTGCGCGTGATCAGAGCTGCAATCGCGCCGCGAGCCCCACGACGTGGACGTCATAGCGCGGCGGCTGATCACCGAAGACCAGGAGGTTCGGTACCGTCGCGGGCAGCAGCTCGTCGTAATGCCAGTCGCGCGAGTCGTAGTGCTCGTACCAGTAGCTGCCGATGATCGAGAGCTTCTTCTTCACGCGGTACGCCGCCTGGAGCTTCAGCGTGTCGAGCTCGGTCTTCGCCTCGGGGAAACCCGGGCTCACGGTTCCGGGGTCGACGCTGATGTCGGTACGCGAGCGCGACCAGGTGTAGTC
>JBBITY010000465.1:0-3011 GCA_037440565.1 Desulfurellales bacterium | reverse complement strand
GGTCGCGCCGGCCTGACTCAACTAACTCGCTCTCCGAAGATCCCGGTACACTTCAGTGCGCAATGCCGAGCTGAGAAGCGCCCGATGCAGGATGCCAGGCGATCCTACCGCTTGCGAAACCGGAAGCCCAAGGAAACGGAGCAGTCATGAGCCGACGTCGGTCGAAAGGTGAAGGCAGCATCAGCTTACGGAAAGACGGACGTTGGGCGGCACGCATCAGCACCGGCTACCACGCCGGCAAGCG
This sequence comes from Desulfurellales bacterium, assembly GCA_037440565.1. Taxonomy (GTDB): domain Bacteria; phylum Desulfobacterota; class Binatia; order HRBIN30; family CADEER01; genus JBBITY01. The sequence goes on along the minus strand of JBBITY010000465.1, from coordinate 2,767 downwards.
GACACGCCGATGGGTCTACGGCGAGACGCGTGCAGACGTCGTCGCCAAGCTCCGTGATCTCCTCCACGCGCAGGAACAGGGCAGCCTGCCGGCGCCAGGCCGGCTCACGGTCGAGAAGTTCCTTCTGCGCTGGCTCGAGGATTCCGCGAAACAGAGGCTGCGGCCGCGGACGTTCGACAGCTACGCGCAGGTGATCCGGCTGCACGTCGTGCCGACGCTTGGCCCGGTGCCTCTGCAGAAGCTTCGCCCTCAACAGGTGCAGGCATGGCTGAACGGCCTGCAGCGTGCCGGCCTGACGCCGCGCACGTGTCAGTACGCCCGCGCGATCCTGCGCTCCGCGCTCGCCCAGGCTGTGCGCTGGGGTACGGTCGCGCGCAACGTCGCGACGGTCGTTGATCCTCCGCGAGTGCCGCGACACGAAATCGCCCCGCTGCAGCCGGAACAGGCCCGTTCGCTCATCGAACACGCCAAGGAGCACCGACTGAGCGCGCTCTTTACCGTCGCGCTGGCGCTCGGGCTGCGCCAAGGGGAAGCGCTCGGCCTCCAGTGGAACGACATCGACATTGAGGCAGGCACGCTGAACGTACGCCGGGCCCTGCAGCGGTTCGGCGGCGATTCGGCTGCGCGTCGGCCGCTGCTCGCCGAGCGGAAGCGACTGCGGAAGCTTCTACCGGAAGCCGAAGGCACGGAGGCCCGGGCCTTGCTGCTTCAGCAGCTCACCGAGATTCGCGCGAAGCTGAAGGCCATCAAGACCAGCCCGCAATTCGTCGAGCCGAAGTCCACTCGCTCACGGCGAACCGTTGCGCTGCCCGACGTCGTCAAGAGCGCCCTCCGAGCGCACCGCGTCAAGCAGCTTGAGGAACGGTTGTCAGCCGGCAAGCACTGGCGCGAGATGGGGCTCGTCTTCACGACGACGATCGGCACGCCGATTGAGCCGAGCAACCTCACGAAGGAGTTTCAGCAGCTCCTGACGACCGCGGGCCTGCAACACATCCGGTTCCACGACCTGCGCCATACGGCCGCCACGTTCCTGCTCGCCCAAGGCGTCGATCCGCGGACGATCATGGAAACGCTCGGCCACTCGCAAATCAGCCTGACACTAAACACGTACTCGCACGTTCTGCCGACCCTGCAGCGTGATGCGGCCGAGCGTATGAATCGTCTGTTGATGGGGTGAGCAGGGAGAGCACGGGCTCGCACTGACGGGAAGTCGGACGTTGCCAGATGGAGCGCGACTTTCATCGGCGCTGCGCGCAATGCCACTCCACGAGCGCCCGTTCGATGGCAGGCCAGTCGTCAGGCACACGAATGGTGGTGTCCCAACCGCGCCGGTTGTCAATCGTCAAGGGCTGCGTAGTCAGCCGCAAACGCCAGCCGCGGTCATTCGGGCCGAGCTGACGTAACACCGCCGCGCGGCTGTCTCGGATGGCACGCAGGTCGTCGCTCGTTTCCAGTTGCGACCGAAACTCTCGACAAGAGTACTCAAGCCGATGCGCGCCATCCCTGGTCGCTAGGGCGATTGTGTATGAGTTCGCGTACATCATGTCGAACGCGATCGTCGTCGCCACGAGTGTGCCGGCCACCATGACCACTCCGAAGGCGGTCCATCCGGCGACAACTTCACCGAAAAAAGGCACGCCAAACCGGTACACGAACAACGTAGGGATGCCAACAAGGAGCGGCATCCCGAAAACGCCGACGACAGCGAACACGACGGCCCGCGGCGAGACAAGGGATGCCAACCCGAGGTTTGCCACGTGGAGCACTCCGGTCGCTACGAGGAAGAGCCCGACAATCCAGAGCATCACGCGCCGGGACAGCATGCGACCTCCTTCTCGGACGTGTTCGCAGTAACGGCGCGACTTGGCGCAGCCGCTGAGGGCTTCATCCTACACACCGGCAACGACGTTTCCGGAAAAAAGCTCAGGCGCTGACCCTGAGCGTGGAGCGCCGAGACGCGGCGGGCCTCCCCCGGCAGGGCTGGGGGGGGGAGCGAAGCCGGCCTGAACCCGGCCTGAACGCCGCCGGCTACTTCAGGCGCACGACCGTGATCTCCGCGTTGATGCCGTCGACGCGCATCTTGTACGTCCTGCCCGATGGATAAATCAGCACCTTCGGCCGGTACGCGTAGTGGTATCGGTACGCGTACGCCGCCTGTTGCCAGATCTGCCCGTTGTCGAGCCTGAAGATTGTTTCCCCTTCCCAGCCGGAGAACTCACCATCGATCCGAGCTTCGATGACGGCGGCCGTGGCGGACGGCATGCCCGCAGGCGCAGCCGGTGCTGAACATTCGGCCGGCAGGACGACGGGCGCTGGCGGGGATGGGCATCGCTCGTTCTGGGCCCGCACGATCAGACCGGAGACCCAATCGAACAGGGCTATGCGTTCCTGGCTCGACAGCTTGACCAGACCGATCGCCTGTCGAGTCGCGGCGGGAATAAGCTCGTAGACGTTCTGGGCCATCTGAGCATCCGTTAGCGGGTCCTGCGCGCGCAATTGGGAGGCTGACGCGACCAAGGCTCCGCACATCACGGCCGTGAGGGCAAGTCGTCTCATAGGGATTCTCCGCCGCAAGTCTGTGCTCGCCGGACCGCGCACGTCCAGCCCGAAAACGGGAGTTTACAGACGGTTGGGCGTCAAATTGGGCGTCAAGATCCGCTCGCGCGGTGACTGTCGGGAGGAAAATCGCTGATTTGCTAGGAAAAGCTGGTGAGCCCGGAAGGAATCGAACCTTCAACCAACAGATTAAGAGTCTGCTGCTCTGCCA
>JBBITY010000464.1:0-3014 GCA_037440565.1 Desulfurellales bacterium | reverse complement strand
TCAATCCCGCCCGTGCCTACTGTCGGACGGCATCGCCAGCGCAGGTTGCGGGTGCGCCGCGGGTGGGGCGTCGCGGACAGCGGCACCTCTTTATTTCCAGTCATCGGTGGGATGCACATCACGATCACATACAGCGACGGCGGGCGGAGGCAACTGTCCAGCGGAGCTACCGCGTTGGAGGCGCTCAAGGCGGCGGGGACGAAACTGCACGGTGTCGTCGCCGCCAAGGTGAACGGCCGTGTCGTCGACCTGTCGCGTCCCCTTCACGAGGACAGCGAGGTGGTGCCCGTCACCACCGACTCGCCCGAAGGGCTCGAGGTGATGCGCCACTCGGCCGCCCACCTGATGGCGCAGGCAGTCAAACGCCTTTTTCCGGATGTGCAGGTGACGATCGGCCCGGTGATCGAAGACGGCTTCTACTACGATTTCAAGAAGGACGCCGCCTTCACCCCGAACGACCTGGAGCGGATCGAGGCGGAGATGCGAGCCATTGCCAAGGCCGATTTTCGCGTCACGCGCGAGGAAATGCCACGCGGCGAAGCGATGGAGCGCTTCCGCGAGATGGGCGAGGAATACAAGGTGCGGATTCTGGAGGACATCGCCGACGATCGCGTCTCGCTCTATCGCCAGGGCGAGTTCGTCGACCTCTGCCGCGGGCCGCATGTCCCGTCGACGGGGCGCGTGGGGGCTTTCAAGCTCACCGGCGTCGCCGGGGCGTACTGGCGCGGGGACGAACGCAACGAGATGCTGCAGCGCATCTACGGGACGGCGTTCGCGAGCAAGGAGCAGCTCGCGGAGCACTTGGCGCGCTTGGAGGAGGCCAGGCGGCGCGATCACCGGCGCCTCGGTAAGGAGCTCGACCTGTTCAGCTTCGATCCGGTCGCGCCCGGCAGTCCCTTCTTCCATCCCAAGGGGGCCTTCGTTTACAACCAGCTCCTCGCCTACGTGCGCGATCTTTACCAGCGGTACGGCTACGAGGAGGTGATTACGCCCCAGCTTCTGGAGGCGGAGCTGTGGCACCGCTCCGGCCACTATGAGAACTACAAGGACAACATGTTCTTCTCGCGTCTCGACGAACGCGAGTACGCGATCAAGCCGATGAACTGCCCGGCGCACTGTCTCATCTACGCGATCCGCAAGCGGTCGTATCGGGAGCTGCCGGTGCGCTACGCCGACTTCGGGCGCCTGCACCGCGCCGAGCGCTCGGGCACGCTGCACGGGCTGACCCGGGTGCGGAGCTTCTCGCAGGACGACGCGCACATCTTCTGCACGCCGGAGCAGATCGGCAGCGAGATCGCGATGCTCCTGCGCATGATCGATGAGGTGTACGGCGATTTCGGCTTTGCCGAGCGCAAGGTGTTCCTCTCCACCCGCCCCGAGAGGTCGATCGGCAGCGACGAGATGTGGGAGCGAGCGGAAGCCGCACTGGCGGACGCCTTGCGCGGCGCCGGGATGGCGTATCAGATCAATCCTGGCGATGGCGCGTTTTACGGCCCCAAGATCGACTTCGTGTTTCTCGACGCGCTGAAACGGGAGTGGCAGCTCGCGACCATCCAGCTCGACTTCGGCGCCCTGCCCGAACGCTTCGATCTCAAGTACGTGCGCCCGGACGGCAGCGAGGCGCGCCCGGTTATGATCCACCGGGCGATCCTCGGTGCCATCGAGCGCTTCATGGCCATTCTGCTCGAACACTGCGGGGGCGCGCTGCCGCTCTGGCTGGCGCCGGTGCAGGTGCGGATCCTGACCTTGACCGAACGGCAAGAGCGCTATGGACAGGCGGTCCGCGACCGGCTGCAGGCAGCCGGCTTTCGCGTCGAGCTGGACGATCGCAGCGAGAAACTTGGCTACAAGGTGCGCGAGGCGCAACTGGCCAAGATCCCTTACATGCTGGTGGTCGGCGACCGCGAGGCGGCCGAGGGCACGGTGGCGCCGCGCAGCCGCGCCGGTGGCACCAGCCCGCCGATCCGGCTAGAGACATTCATCGAACAACTCGAGCGCGAGGTGCGCCGCCGCGGGGCGACGCCCGCCGACGTTCGCGTGGAGGGTCGTCATGCCGAAGATCAAAACTAACCGAGGCGCCGCCAAGCGCTTCAAAGTCACCGGGACGGGAAAGATCCGGCGCCGCAAGGCGTATCTGCGCCATATTCTGACCACCAAGACTCGCAAGCAGAAACGCCACTTGCGACGCGCCACCACCGTCGACGCGACCAACCTCAAGGCCATTCGCGCCTTGATCCCGTATCTGTGAGCAGAAGTCGAAGGTTGAAGGCCGACCGCTCGCCGGATCGGCTGGCTGTGCCGGCCCCAGACGGTTGAAAACCATTTGAGGAGAGTGTCATGCCCCGAGTGAAGCGAGGGACCAAGGCGCGGGCGCGCCACAAGAAAACGCTGAAGCTGGCCAAGGGCAACGTCGGCGGCCGCCGGCGGCAATATCGGCAGGCGCGGGAAACCGTCGAGAAGGGGCTCACCTATGCGTACCGGGATCGCCGGGTGCGCAAGCGCGAGTTCCGCAGCTTGTGGATCGTGCGGATCAACGCCGCCGCGCGGCTGGTTGGCCTGACCTATCGGCAACTCATTCACGGCCTGAAAAAAGGCGGCATCGCCATGGACCGCAAGGTGCTCGCCGAGTTGGCCGTGCGCGATCCGAACGGCTTCAACGCGATTGCCGAGCTGGCCAAGGCGCAGTTGGCGGCGTGACGGACGGTACGTGCCGCCGCAAAGCACGCCGTGTGTATCGGTGGGCATCGCAGCCAGGGGGTCGGCGACGGGAGCGTGTGAGCAGTGCTCCGGATCGTTGTAGGGCGCACGACCACGCGCCCCTGCGATGCCGCCTCTCTTGGGGAGAAGCATTGCGCCACCCGAGGACGTTGTTTGACGGACTCTGGGCGCTGAATGTTGAGCGCACTCGATGAGGGAGGATCTCGAACGCATTCGCGCCGCGGCGATCGAGGCGCTGGCGCGCGACGGCCGTGAGGAGGCGATCGAGGCGGTCCGCGTTCGCTTCCTGGGGCGCA
>JBBITY010000463.1:2043-3037 GCA_037440565.1 Desulfurellales bacterium | reverse complement strand
TTTCCGATCGACGGGGTACGGCGACAGGGGCGTGGGGGCAGCAGCAATGCCGGCAGTCGCATCCCGCCCGTGCCAGAGGATCCGTTTGACGGCTCCCTCAAGTGTCTGGTGGTCGACGATACGAACCGACCGTTGGATCAGAACGTCCTCAAGGGAGAGGCGACGATCACGACACGGGAGACGCAGGGCGCGGTGTTCGATGTCTCGAAGCACAACGCCGTGGGGATCAAGGCCCAGTCGGGCGCTGTCAATGACGACAACGAGCTGGTCCTCGGTGGGGAAGAGGCCGAATACAACGGCTGCCCGAACGTGCTCATTCTCAACCACTTCTTCGACCTGGCGGAAAACCCGGTGAGTGGTGCCGAGGTGTTCACGCGGCTCATCCTCGTGCCCTGTACGGAGGATCTGTTGCGCCAAATCCCCGGCGGGGCGGTCATTCAGTACCTGGTGTACAACGAGTTCGAGCAGCGGTTCTCGACCAGTCGGCCGTTCGACTGCAAGCAGGATATTTACATCTCGGACATCGACACCACCCAACCCGAGCGGTCGATCTTCAGCGCCGGGGTGGGCGGGACACTGACCGGGCAGACGCGGCTGACGGCGATCGGCAGCGGCGTCGTCGGCGTGGCCGTGGAGGAGCATGGATTGGACACGAGCGAGAAGCACTGCGCGAGCGTCAACCTCCACTTCCAGGGCGACCGCGACGAGGCCGATCGGATCACGCTCCCGTAAGCGTTTGCGGCCGTTGAGCGAGATGGGGCGAGTGGGCAAGCTCACTCGCCCTTTTTTTGCCCGTGGGGGCGCCGGTCAGGCTCTTGGGGCGCTGCTTCGATCGCGGTGGCGGCGCGGCACGCCGGGCACGTTGGCGGCTGGCCGTTTCGACAATGTCGCCTCAAGCCGTTCGCAGATTGGCTTGAAGGCCGGCGGTCCCTTGACGACGAGGTCGTCGTACAGGTCTTCCAGCGCGACCTGTTCCAGGCCGAGCGAGAGGACG
>JBBITY010000463.1:1656-2033 GCA_037440565.1 Desulfurellales bacterium | reverse complement strand
CTTCATCCAGCGTCTTGAGCCCGCGGGCACGTTCTTCGAGCTCGGTGAGCGTGCGGTCGGCTTCAGCCAGGGGCGCGGCGTATTCGGGCAAGAACGCTCCGCTGTCGTCCGCCTCTTCCAGATTGCGGAGCTCGCGCCGCAGGATGTCGGCGTACGTTTCGTCTTCCAACGCGAACTCGCGGCAGAGCCGGGCGTTCTCGATGAAACCGGGAAAACGCGTCGCCAGCGACCGGTAGAGCTTCGCCATGCGGCGTTCGAGATCGCTGCAGCGGGCCAGAATCTCTGTCAGGTACATGATTGCCTCGCACTCATCTATACCGTGGCGAATTTCCGCCGTCCACGCAAGCGGTTCGAGCAGCGGCGGTGCCGTTGACAGC
>JBBITY010000463.1:0-1610 GCA_037440565.1 Desulfurellales bacterium | reverse complement strand
ATCGGCTCGCGCTCGCCGTGGAGGGAGCGCGATGCCCCAACGGAACAGCAGATAAGAACGGACCGCGAGACGTGATGCACCTGGCGAGAACAAGCGGTTGGCTGCGGCGGTGCGTTGAGCACGGGGCGCGGCGAAACGTTCGGATCTTCCTCGCCGAGCGCACGGGCGTCGGCCCGACCGAACGGCGCGGTTGACCATGCCGGCATATCCAGCCGCAGCTTCCGGAGTGGCACGAGCCCCGCGCCGGGTGGTGCATCGCAGCTCGCTCATGAATGTCGGCCGCCGCGTCGATTACGCGCTGCGGGCGCTCTGCTATCTGGCCGCGCAGCCGGCCGGGCGCGTCACGACGCGGGCCGAGATTCAGAAGCGCCAGGGCGTGCCTCCGCATTTTCTCTCCAAGATCTTGCGCCGGCTGGTGGCAGCCGGCTTCCTCGAGTCGGTGCCGGGCGCGCGCGGCGGATTCCGCCTTGGCCGCTCCCCACACACGATTACCGTGCGCGCCGTCTACGCCTGCGTCGAGGGCGATCTGTGCCTTATCGGCTGCGTCGAGCGCGGCGAGACGTCCTGCTGCTTCGCCCCCATCTGCCACATCAGCGAAGTGTGGCGGGGGGCGCAGCAAGTGTTGATCGACTATCTGGATCGCATTTCCATCGGCGACCTGGCCGATGAAAAGGGGTTGGTGGCTCGCTTGCAGCACGCCAACCGAAACCCGGTGTCCCGCCGGTGAGGCGGTGTAAGCGAAGGAGGAGGCCATGGCATACATCATCACCCGCTTGTGTCGGGATTGCGTGGACACCGCCTGCGTGGCGGTGTGTCCGGTGGACTGTATCTACCGGTACACGGGAACCGATCACGCAACCTTCCCGAATCAACTCTATATTCACCCCGATGAGTGCATCGACTGCGGCGCCTGCGAGCCCGAGTGCCCGTGGCAGGCGATCTTCGAGGAGGCGGCGGTCCCGGAGATCTTCAAGGACGACATCGCGCTCAACTACAAGATGATGGAGTTTCGCGACCAGTTCGAGGTCTCGCCGCACGAGGAGAAGGCGAAGCCCACGGCCGAGCAGATTGCGGCCAACAAGGCCAAGTGGGGCTGGTCGGGCTGAGGAGCTAAGGCGCCGTCGATTTTCTCTTGGGGCTGCAGGGGTCCCCCTTTGGCAAGGGGGGCCAAGGGGGATTTGGAAGATGGGTCAATGCGGACACATCCCCCTCGACCGCCCCTTTTCAAAAGGGAAAGACACGAGCCCTGTGCAGCAACCGAGCGTATCGACAGTCCCGGCGGGGGGGCGGAAGAGAGAAGCATGGCTGCGAAAAAAAATCTGGCGGTGATTTCCATTATCGGGCGCGACCAGAAGGGGGTGGTCGCGCGCATCTCCACGTATCTGGCGTCGTGCAATATCAACATCGAGGACATCGAGCAGCGCGTGATGGAAGGCCTGTTCATCATGACCATGCTGGTCGATTTGACCGACCTGACCATCAGCCTCGACGAATTGATCCTCGGCCTCAAGCGCATCGGCGACGAGATTCACATGGAGGTCTCGGTCCGCCTGCACGGCGAGCGGGCGCGGAAGCGGATCGCCGTCCTCGTCAGCAAGGAGCCACATTGC
>JBBITY010000462.1:0-3041 GCA_037440565.1 Desulfurellales bacterium | reverse complement strand
GAGGTAGAAGACGTCGGCACCGAGCCGGCGAAACCCGTCGACATACGCGAGATAATCCCAACTCACACCGCCCATCGGGTAGGTCGCAACCAACCCCGTGACAACCACCCTCATCGGATACCAACCTGCTCACCGCCGACGACCCCGCTATCACCCGCGCGACCCACATACATCCGATAGAACATCCCCCGGCGCGCAATCAGCTCCGCGAAGCTGCCCTCTTCCCCGATTTCCCCTCGCTGCAGGACGACGATGCGCGTCGCGTGCTGGACCGTGCTGAGGCGATGAGCGATGATGAAGGTCGTGCGCCCTTGGATCAAACGCTCGATTCCCTGCATGATCGCCGCCTCAGTGGCAACATCGATAGAGGAGGTCGGCTCGTCGAGGATGAGAATGGGACTGTCGCGAAGCAGTGCGCGCGCGATCGTGAGGCGCTGGCGCTCTCCCTCCGAGAGTGTCGCTCCCTGCTCGCCAACGATCGTTTCGTAGCCGGCGTGCAATCGGCAGATGAATTCGTGCGCCTGAGCCAGGCGCGCGGCGGCCTCGACATCAGCCCGCGAGGCGTCAGGGCGCCCGTAAGCGATGTTGTCGTGAATGCTGATCGGGAAGATGATCGGCGGCTGAAGTACCATGCTGATTTGACTGCGCAGCGCTTCCGTTCGTAGGGTGCGCACGTCCAATCCATCCACCAGCACTTGCCCACGGGTCGGATCGTAAAAGCGAGGAATCAGACTCACCAGCGTGCTCTTGCCCGCGCCCGTCGCCCCAACGATCGCCACGCATTCGCCCGGCCGCACGGTCAGGTTGATCTCGTGCAGCGCCGACGCTCCGTCTGGGTAGACAAAACTGACGTCGCGAAACACCACCTCTCCGCGCACGGGAACGGACAACTCTCGTTCCCCGTCCTGCATTGCCGGTTGCCCATCGAGGATCGCGAACACCCGCATAACCCCGGCCTTCGCGCCCTGGATCAGACCGTACGTTTGCACGATCGAATTAATCGGACCGTACAGCGACGCCAGGTAACTCACGAATACCACCATTTCGCCGACCGTCAGTGTGCCGCGCCACACTGCATGCGCCCCGGCCCAAACGACGGCAGCCGTCCCGAGCGCAATGATGACGTTGGTCGCCGCCCCGTAGGCAGTCTGCAGCGTGTAGAGCTTGAGTCCGCTGCGCAGGCTGGCGCGACTGCCCGCCACGAACTGCCGGTGTTCCGCTTCCTCGCGTGAGAACGCCTGGACGACCTTGATGGCGGTAAGGTTCCGCTGCACCAACTGAAACACGGCGCTTTCCCGCTCGCGCATCTCGGTGGCTGCGACTGTGATCCGCCGATTGACCAGCACGATACCTAACAGCAACAGGGGACAGATCGCGACCGCAATGCCCGTCAGATACGCATCAATCCGCACCATCACAACGAACATTCCACCGAGCAGGAGCACCGCCGCCGCGACTGGAAACAGGCCGTTCATCGCTAGGGTTTGTAGCGCAAAGGTGTCCGCCGTGACCCGGTAGATAAGGTCTCCGATCGAAGCTCGGGCGTGGAAAGACAGCGACAGGCGCTGCAGGTGCGCGTACAGGCGGCTGCGGAGGTCGTTCACCATCGACTGACCAATGGAGATCGTGGTGAAGTTGTTGATCACGCCGACCAGTCCGAGCAGCGCATACACCACAACGAGGCTCACCGAAGCTAACGCAACGAGCGCCGTAGGGCTGCGGCTCCGCAAGGGCCACCAGCTCGGCGAAGTGCCTTGCAGCGCATAATCGATAACGACCTGGAGCGGCCAGGGCTTCAGCAGCTCCAAGCCGCTCAATACCCCCACCTGCAACAGGGCAATCGCCAACCAGCCGCGGTAGGGCCACAGATAGCCGGCGACCTTGCGCACGATCATGGGAACCAGCGGGATGAGGGTTGCGCAGACGCTCCTAGGCCTTTCAACCCCAGGCGGTCAGCCGCGATCTCGAGGGCGTGATACAAGACCCAACCGAGGCGTACCATCTCGCCGGCCGCAAAGCCGAGCGTGAGCATGCCGACCAGCACCGCCGCCGCCGCAAATTCCGGAAACCCGGCCAATGCACCCAACACCACCAGCCCGACACACACGCCGACCGTCACGCGCGCCAAAAGCGACGAGCGCAGACCACAGCGCACACGCAGAAGGCGTCTCGGTCCTCCGTGGTTTTCAACGCTCACCATCACCATCGCACGGGTCCACGCACGGCCCGAAACCTCGATGTCCCACTCGTTCCACCCCTGGCCGACGGCGATCGTGTACTTGCGCGGAACGAGAAATTCCATGAGCCCCTGTAACAAGTGCTCCTTCTCCTTTCCGTCGGCGGACCAGTACGCAAGCGTGAACCGCCGCGCCAGCCACTTCACACTCGGCCGCTGGGAGGGAGCCGCGAATTGGATCCGTTCGATGCGACCGGTCTCCCGCAACCGCCACCGATAGCGCTGCAGGCTTCTTGCGAGGGGGCCGAGATAGGTCAACCCCGCCACTAGCAACCGACTGCGCCAGTCTTCGTACCGCGCGTCGATTTTGACGCGCCACGCGGTTGCCGCCGCCGACGCGAGTGCCACGAGCAGCGGCAGTGCACCGAGCACCAGGTAACGGTTGGCAATCGCCGCGCCTATCAGCAGCACCAAAGCGAGGAGATTCCACTCGAGCGTGAACGGGAGCACACTGAAAATGGACGCCGGCGCCTCGTACAACGTTTGAAACATGGCGCGGCCGAAGGTGCCGTAGTAGACCACCGGCCGCCGCGAGAAGATGGACCGTGCCAGGTCCCCGTAAATCCGGCCGAGCCACTTCGACTGGCCGAGGCGGTTGAAGCGGTACGGATGTTTCACAAACAACAGCGTCTCGGCGGCCCCGTATCCCATCTGCTGCTTGAGATACGCCCTCACCGTGTTCCGCCGATGGTGCCACACCAACGCCGCCGGGCTAAAGCCGATGACGTGGCCCTCGTTCTGCAGCCGCCAGCAGAGATCCACGTCATCCCCCGCCGCGCGAAAGATCGGATCGAAGCCATTTACA
>JBBITY010000461.1:1853-3046 GCA_037440565.1 Desulfurellales bacterium | reverse complement strand
ACGTTTCCGGGCTGACCTTCAACGCCGGCGAAGGCGGGCGCATCGGCGACAACATGAACCTGCGCGGCTTCTACACGTTCGGCGATCTCTACCTGGATGGCATACGGGACGTGGCCCAGGTCAATCGCGAGGTTTTCAACCTGGAGCAGATCGACGTGCTGCGCGGCTCGGCCGCCATGCTCTTCGGCCGCGGCCAGGCGGGCGGGGTCATCAACCAGGTGAGCAAGCAGCCGGGGCTGGTGGATCGCGGCAGCGTCGCCGGCACGCTCGGCACCTACGATTACAAGCGCGTCACGGCCGACGTGAACAAGGTCATCGGCGAGAACGCGGCGCTGCGCATCAATGCCATGAAGACCGACGCCGGCAGCTCCCGCGACGAAGTCACCACCGAGCGCGCCGGCATCGCGCCATCGATCCGCTTCGGCATCGGCACTGCCAACGAATTCTCGCTTTCCTACTACTACCTGGACATCCACAACGTGCCGGACTACGGCGTGCCCTTCTTCGACAAGCGTCCCGTGGACGTGCCGGCCAACCGCTACTACGGCACGGTGGCGGACTACGAAGACAATGTCGTGAGCATGACCACTGCAACCTATATCCACCGCTTCTCGCCCCAGACGGAATTCAAGACCGTGCTGCGCCTGGCCGACTACGAACGCGATCTGTGGGTTTCGGTGCCGCGCCTTGCGGCGGGGGCGACTGCCGCGACCGTGGCCAACGGCACGGCGGTGGTGACCCGTAATCGCTCCGCTCGCGGTGCCGAGGAGCACACGCTAACCAACCAGAGCGATTTCACCACCCGCTTTACCACCGGCAGCCTGAAGCACGAGGCGCTGGTGGGACTGGAGTTGCTGGACGAGCGGGCGGGGCGGTGGAACTACACCACGTCGGCGGGTTCCGCACCCAACACCACCGTCGGCAATCCGAACCCGGCGCCGCCGCTGCCGGCCGGCTACGGCGGCCAGATCCGATCGGGCATCAACACCTACGACGGATTCACCGTCGGCTGGTATGCTCAGGACGCGATCGAGTTCGTGCCCAGGTGGAAGGTGCTGCTCGGCGTGCGTCGCGATGATCTGAACGCCAGCTATAGCAACGGTGCCCAGGTCGATTACGGCGAGTGGAGCTATCGTACGGGACTGTCCTGGCAGCCCAGCGACGTCCATCACTACTACGCTGCCTACAGCGAC